>CBFGJP010000025.1:0-29399 GCA_965649105.1 Caldifarciminota bacterium | reverse complement strand
GTTCTGATCAACCTGGGTTAAGACCGAATCAATAATCATTGGTGTCTTCGCCTGCCAGAGAGAACCTTTGAGCATAATCCCAGGAATGGGAATGAATGCCAGATTACCGCATAAAGCTTTGTTTGTGTTATTCTCGGTGACACTACCATATCCATTACCATTGAAGACCTGGAACGCAAACTCACCGAAGCCATTGGGAATAAGTCCATAAAGACCCAATCCTAAATCAGCGCTGTTGGTCTTTTTTTCCACTTCCTCAAGATTTTTCTCAATGACGGGATATTCCCAGATATCCATCATCCCAAAGTAGACCTTTTGTAATCCAATCATCAATTTTGCATCGGGAATTGTCTTGCTGATATAAGGAAGTGTCCAGTCTGCCTGGGCATATTTCAAACGGAAATTCCAGTCTGAGGCATTTGTTGCCTTTGCCTTGTTTGTTATGTCAATCGTGCCAGAAAAGGCGACTGGTTCGGTCTTGGTCTTCCATCGGATATAGCCTCTTTCTATAGCAAATTCGTGCTCATTCTCTTCTACCTCAGGTGTGGTCGGGTTCTCATAGATATACCTGAGCCAGAAGTATCCGTATATCGGTGCATCCGCATAGACCATGCTCACACACAATAACAACGCCATACCCCAGATAAAGAATCCGGGATTTGAGATTTGAGATTTGGGATTTAAACCCATACGCCTCCTTTCACCTAAATTATAATCTCGGAGTGTTAACCTTTAATTAAGAAAATGTTAAAAATTTATTAAGAAAAAATTTTATTTTGACCATTGACAAAATGAAAATCTTGATTATTTGTACAGATCTTAGTCTTGATAAAAAAACTAATTTTGCAGAAAGGAGGGATAATATAGAATTGTGTTAGGCATATTTTAGATGCTGTCGGAAATTTTTTTATAAAGATATTACAGTTCCACCTGGTTCATACATTGAGGGATTTCTGTTGGTATGGCTAATGCCTCCAGTTTCTCCTTCAAGACCACCGCCTCGGTAATTTCGCCATGGATCAAAAACACTTTTTTCAAACGACCATTCTTCATTGCTTTAACAAATTCAACCAGATCATTGCTGTCAGCATGTGCTGAAAGTCCTGCCATAAAATATACCCTTGCCTTCACCTGAAATTTTGTATCAAAGATAAAGACCTCTTTATAGCCATCAAGGAGTTTTCTACCCAGGGTGCCGGCGGCCTGAAATCCAGTTAGGATGATTATATTATTTTCATTTTCTATTGAGTGAATCAAATGGTGTAATACCCTTCCACCTTCGCACATACCCGATGCAGATATGATAATCATCGGACCCCTTTTTTCATTAAGTTCTTTTGATCGTTCCTGGTCTTTGATATAAGTGATTCCCGGAAAATCAAAGGGTTCCTCTTTAGTAAATTTTTCATAGGTCTCTTTATCAAAGCATTCAGGATGGCGGGCAAAGACCTCGGTCACACTCGTTGCCAGTGGGCTGTCTACATATATCGGTATATTTTTTAGGATGCCCTCTTCGTATAATCTTTTAAGCATCGTAACCAGAACCTGGGTCCTTTCTACTGCAAATGCGGGTATAATGATCTTGCTCTTTTTTTCTTTTCCTTCAAGGATAATATCTTTTAATTCCTCGGTCATCTGTTCAAATGAACTGTGGACCCTGCTTCCGTAGGTGGACTCAAGGATTAAATAATCAATATCCTGTGGAATTTCTGGATCCCTGATAATCGGCATATTCTTTCTTCCCAGGTCACCACTGAAAAGAATTTTCTTTTCATCAAATTCAATCAAAATTTCTGCTGAACCCAGGATATGTCCGGCATCAAAAAAGGTAACACCTACTCCATCAACTGGTTCAAATTGGTTATGGTAATTAATGCCCTTAAAATACCTGATTGATTCTTCCGCATCTTCTATTGTATAAAGGGGTTCTTTTGTCGGCAATCCTGCCTTGCGCTGTTTTTTATTAAAGTATGCAATATCATTCTCCTGGAGATGGGCAGAATCAAGTAGCAAAAGTTCAGCAATATCTTTCGTTGCCGGTGTGCAATAGATTTCTCCTTTGAAATTCTTTTTGATAAGTGTCGGGATATTTCCTGAGTGGTCAAGATGGGCATGGGAGAGTATTATTGAGCTTATCTCTTTGGGTTTGAAGGGAAATGTGCGATTTATCCTTTCGGCTTCAGTCCGGTGCCCTTGATAAAGTCCGCATTCTATCAAAAATTTTTGTTTTTTATACTCAAACAAATGCATTGAACCAGTAACAGTCCTTGTTGCACCGATGAATGTTATCTCCATAAAAAGATAATAGTCAAAATTTTCCAAAGGTCAATACTTATAATTGATTTTTTCTCATCCTATTGTATAATTTATAAAAAGGAATGATGAAGATGTTGCGGTTGACCAGGGGAACAATATCATCGTAGCGGTTATACTTTTGATACTACCAGTTACTTTGCTAAGGCTTTAATTATTAAATATTCTACCTCTGGTGATACAATATGGTCCAGACGATATAAGGGTGTTTTTCTTTGATATCGCTCAAGGAATAACGACAGATTCAATGAATAACATTTATGTAAGTGGCTTAGATTTAAATGTAAATACCTATGACCTTATTTTATTAAAATATTAGTCAAATGGCGATCTTGTGTGGGATAGAATTTATGATAATGGTTTTGATGAAGTAGGATACCGGGTAGATGTTAGTAGTAATCAGTCTGTTGCTGTATAATGTAATCCAGATGGTGATACAATCTGGTCAAGGAAAGGCAAAGTTGAGATCAAAATCTACGATGCCTGTGGCAGGTGTGTTAAATCAAATAATTTTGAAAGACCAAGCAATGCGCTTTTAATCTCAGTTTCAGTCCTTCCACCAGGCACATATTTTATGGAAATTAAAACGCAGAATCAAAAAACAATGAATAAGTTCATTATTATGCGTTAGAAAATTAAAAAATCATTAAAACTTGACTTTAGATAAAAATAAGATATAATCAATAACCTGAGGTTCAAAGGATTAATGACCTTATGAAGGAGGTATTTTTATGGGACAGAAAGGGTTGAAGAATATTGGATTATTTGGACATGCAGGCTGCGGCAAGACTACCCTTGCTGATGGAATTGCATTCTTTTGTGGTGCCAACACAAGATTTGGCAAGGTGAGCGATGGCACAAGTATGTTTGATACGGACCCAGATGAGCAAAAACGGGGTTGCAGTCTCAATCTGGGATTAGCGACCTTTGAATATGAAGGGGTAACATTTAACTTAATTGATACCCCGGGATATGCTGATTTTATCGGTGAAATGATTAGCGGACTTTATGCAGTCGATATTTGTTTGGTGGTTGTTGATGCCGCCACCGGTATTGCGGTAGGTACAGAAAGGATCCTGCATGAAGCCCAAAAAAGAAATTTACCGGTCGTATTTTTTATTAATAAACTCAAAAAAGAAAACACAGATTTTTATGAAGTTTTAAAAAATTTGAATGAGATTTCAAAGAAAAAGATTGTGCCTTTTAATCTTCCAGTTGGTATGGCGGAAAGGTTTGAAGGAATCGCAAATATCATAAAAGAAAAGGCATACATTACAAAAGATGGGAAGACAACTGAAACGGCAATTCCTTCAGATCTAAAGGATAAGATTGCAAAATATCAAGAATTATTTATTGAATGTGCCGCCGATAATGATGATAATCTGATGAATAAATATCTTGAATCAGGTTCTTTGAGTATTCAAGAATGTATCCCCGCGTTAAAAAAGGCAATATTGGAAAACAAAATTTCACCTTGTTTTTGTGGCGAAGGACTTGAATTAATCGGCATACAGGACTTTATCACTATGACGATGGAATTTCTACCTTCTTATGAAGAATTCCCCGAAATAACCATCGAGGGCAATAAAATTAAAAAAAGCGATAATGAACCATTTGTCGGATATGTTTTCAAGACCATTGTTGAGCCCCATCTTGGCGAACTTTGTTATATAAAGGTTCTGAGTGGTAAATTGAGTATGGGCGATACCGTAACTAATACTACACAAAATATAGAAGAAAAGATTGCCCAGATATATTTTATAAAAGGCAAGGAAAGAAAAGAAAGTAATGTCTTATCAGCAGGAATGATTGCGGGATTGGTGAAATTAAAAAATACCCATACGGGTGATACACTGGCAAAGACGAATATAAAACTACCGCCGATTGAATTTCCTGCACCATCAATATCAATGGCAATAGTTCCCAAAGCGAAAGGAGATGAAGAGAAGATTTCTAACGGTTTAACAAAATTAAGGGCTGAAGATCCAACATTTAGTTTTGCCTACGACCACGAGATAAAGCAATTGATTATTTCTGGCGTGGGTGAGCTCCATCTTGATGTAATTCTTTCAAGGCTCCAGAGAAAATATGGCGTCAATGTGGAGTTGACAAAGACAAAGATAAAATATCGTGAAACATTCACGAAAAAGACCGAAGCCCAAGGGAAATATAAAAAACAGACCGGAGGCCATGGTCAGTATGGTGATTGCTGGTTAAGGGTTGAACCCCTTCCCCGGGGGAAAGGCATTGAATTTGCGGATGAAATCTTTGGTGGAGCGATTCCTGCCCGTTATATACCATCGGTTGAGAAAGGTGTACGCGAAGCACTGGATAAAGGTTATCTTGCAGGCTATCCTATAACCGATGTCAAGGTCACGGTCTATGATGGTTCCTATCATCCAGTCGATTCTTCTGATATCGCATTCCAGATCGCCGCCTCAATGGCAATCAAGGCAAACGCCGAGAAAGGTAATGTTGTCCTTCTGGAACCAATAATGGAAGTCGAAGTATATGTCCCCGAAGAATTTATGGGTGATGTAATTGGGGATATTAACAGTAGAAGAGGTAAGATAATGGGGATGGAGGCTATGGGCAAGATCCAGGTAGTAAAGGCGATGGTTCCTGAGGCTGAAATGTATAAGTATTCAACAAGCCTCCGCTCCATGACACAAGGACGGGGATATTTTACAATGAAATTCCATCACTATGAAGAGGTACCGAGAGAGATAAGCCAGAAGATCATTGAAGAGGCAAAAAAAGAAAATAAATGAGACCCCTCCTTATTAAATTTGATGGATTCGGAATACCAAGTTATGGAACAATGCTTGTTATTTCATTTATCGTGGCCCTCTTTCTTGTTAAACGGGAGGCAAAGAAATACAATATTGCCCCAGTGATAATTGAAAATCTTGCATTCTGGTTAATGATAGGTGTAATAATTGGTGGGAGAATCCTCTATGTATTATTCCATCCCTCTGAATTCAGTGATGTAATAAGCATCTTTGAAATATGGAACGGCGGGATGATGTTCTTCGGCGGTTTTATCGGGGCATTCATTGCTGGTGCAATATATATAAAAAAGCAGAAAATTTCAATCACTTTGCTAAGCGATATAATAAGCCCCTCCATTGCCCTTGGTGAATTTTTTACCCGAATTGGCTGCTTTCTTAACGGATGCTGCTTTGGTAAGGCGACAAACCTACCCTGGGGAGTTCATTTTCCCCGCGGTTCGTTCGCATATAATGCCGGTCTTGACTGTCCAATACATCCCACCCAGTTATACTCTTCATTATTCGGTTTACTTCTTTTTTTCTTCCTCCAGCGTATGCTGCGTCAGAAGCATTATCAGGGAGAAATTTTTGCATATTTCTTAATATTTTATGGCGGTTTCAGGTTTGGAGTTGACTTTGTAAGATATTACGAGGACACCGGAAATTTTTTAGTCAATCAGGTGATTTCGATAATAATTGTAATTGCCGGAATATTACTTCTCGTTAGGGCAAAAAAAACTAATCTTTTATCCCTATAGTCGCCTTTATCCTTTCTGCAATAACTTCAGCCGAAATTGGATTTTCCAGATTAATAAAATAAAGTTTCCATAGATTCTTGACTTTTCTTGAAATGACAATCCTTTTGCCATCACTGCTTACCCTTGGATTCCAGTCGGGAACATTATTATATGTTAATCTGCTTAGAATCTTTGTATTAATATCAAATTTGTATATCTCAAATTCTCCATCCATATTAGAACGGAAATACAGATTATTACCGGCAAGATGGGGGTCTGTCTCATCGTATTTAGTAGAATATAGTACTCGCTCATCCGAACCATTCGCTTTCATAATATATATATCTTCACTTCCATTGCGTTTTGATGAAAATACAATGAATTTTCCATCCGGGGTATAAGAAGGAAAGCCATCCCAGAAATTATTCTTCGTTAACCTGAATGCCTGTTTTTGAATAAGATTTATTTTGTAGATCTCCCATCCCCCATCACGATTTGTTACATATACAATTTCTTTTCCATCAGGGGAAAAAGTTGGTGAAAAATCCGTGTAATCATTATTGGTGAGTTTGATGGTTGAATCGGTTTTGATATCATATAGATATATCTCCTCATCACCATCAACATTTGAAACATAGGCAATCTTATCGCCCTTTGGTGAAAATGCCGGATCAGTATTCATACCTCTCTTCGTCAATTTTTTTACAATCGTACCATCAAGTTTTATTAAATAAATATCAGCAATATCTTTTTTTGCTGCCGCAACTGCAAGCAATTCATTATCCGGGCCAAAACAACCTTTAAATTGATTCATTTTATCCATTGGAATTGGACTTGAAGAATACGGATCCAACATCAGTGATTTTGTAATGAGTAACTTTAAATCCATACTATCTTTCCAGGGCGAGTTCAATTCAACAAGTTTTAAAAAATGCTCATATGCCTTCGGCGCTGAATCAAGATGGCTGTAGGCAAGGGAAAGATTAAAATGAATCTCAGGGTTCAGTGAATCTGTATTTAAAGCAGTTCGCAATGACTTGATTGCCTCTATGTATTTTCCTTTTTTTATCGCCTCCGCAGCAGTTTTTACATCCTCTTTACTTTTACAGGATATAAATATAGTTAAAATACATAATAAGTAACTAAAAATCTTAAATCGGTTTAAAAAGATCATTTTTGCCTCCTTGTTTAAACAGTTTTATCCCCATTTTTATTGTCCTTAGCATCCCTGATATGTCACATAGATTTTTACCTGCAATATCAAGGGCCGCACCGCATAAAGGTGAAACTCTTATAATAGGAAGACCCAGGGTCCAGTTTACACCGCCTTTTTCTGCCTTAAGATAAACAAACCCCTGGTCATGATACATAACAAGGAAACCATCAAAATTTTTATTGAATAAAGAATCGGCAGGGAATGGGCCAAATGCATTTATTCCCTTATTCCTTGCACGTCTAATACCTTGTTCAATAATCTTCTCTTCACCATAACCGAATTCATAACCATGGGGGTTCAATGCAGATACGCCAATCCTTGGTTCTTTTATCCGGAAATACCTTTTTAGCCCATAATCAAATAGTAGAAGTTTATTAAAAATTTCTGATTTTTCTATCTTAAACGGCACATCGGCAATAGGAAGATGGGTCGTCAAAAAGATGACTCTTTTATTTTTTAATATGCCGACCATGGCAAAATTACTGATTTTGAAATATGCCGCAAGAAATTCGGTGTGTCCAACAAAATTTTTCAAAAATCTTTTTATCACATCTTTAACGATTGGCGCGGTGATAAGGACATCGGGATTGCTATTCAATGCCGATTCTATGGACCTTATGGCGATTCTGCCGGTCTTCTCATCAGGTTTTCCAAAGCGGAAATCTGTATCAGGCACTGTGTCCATAATAAAGTCTTTTATTAAATTGAAATTTTTTACAAGGTTAAGTTCTCGGGCAGTTTTTTTGAGAATGTTTTTATTACCATATATCAGTGGTTTATATTTTAAAAAACGGGGTAGAGATTTAAGGATAAGTTCAGGTCCTATACCAGAAGGGTCACCGATCGTTACTGCAATCTTCATAATATTCAGTTACCTCATTTTTCTTCACATTTCCCTGGGGAATTTTCAAAATCCGATATTTGTTAATACCTTTAATTGTCTCTATTTCAATCACATCACCAATCCTTACCTCTTTTGATGGTTTAGCAATCACGCCATTTACTTTCACTAATTCTTTATCACAGATTTCCTTAGCCGCTGACCGCTGTTTGATAATCAGTGTCTTTCTCAAAAAAAGGTCAAGTCTCATATATATAGATTATAGAATAAAAATAATAAAAGTCAATATGTATTGACTTTGTGATATTTTTCGTTATAATCTTAAACCACAAAAAGGAGTGATAAAATGAAGGAATATAAAAATTTTATAAATGGCAAATTTGTTGATTCAAAATCCGGCAGGACATTTGAAAATAGAAATCCTGCCAACTGGGATGAAGTTATTGGTATCTTTCCGAAATCAAATGCTGAAGATTTGAATATGGCGATTGAAGCGGCGAAAAAGGCATACCCAAAGTGGCGGGCAATCCCTTTACCAAAGAAGGCAGAGATTATGCGCCGTGCTGCAGAGATTATGATTTCAAAGAAAGAAGAAGCAGCAAGGCTTATGACCAGGGAAATGGGAAAGGTTATAAAAGAGACCAGGGGAGACTACCAAGAAGGGATTGATACTGCATTATATGCGGCTGGACAGGGGCGGAGATACTTTGGCTATACGGTTCCTTCAGAACTACCTAATAAGATTGCCTTTACCCGGCGCGACCCACTCGGTGTATGGGGACTTATCACACCCTGGAATTTTCCTGTGGCAATCCCTTCCTGGAAGATATTCCCTTGTATTCTGAGCGGAAACACCGCGATTATTAAACCTGCAACCGATACCCCGGCATCGGCAGGTGAACTTGTGCAGGTTCTTTATGAAGCAGGGCTACCAGAAGGCGTATTGAACATTATTTATGGTGGTGGTGGAGAGATTGGTGAGGCAATGTTGAGCCATCCAGATATTGTGGGGATATCATTTACGGGTTCATCCGATATTGGGAAAAGGATCGGTGAGGTTTGCGGCAAAACATTAAAAAGATGTTCCCTTGAACTCGGTGGTAAGAATGGGCAGGTTGTGCTTGCGGATGCAAATTTAGAACTTGCCCTAGACGGAGTTTTATGGGGTGCATTCGGCACAACCGGGCAGCGATGCACAGCAACATCAAGATTAATACTTGAAGAACCCATTTATAACAAATTCATTGAGATGCTCAAAGCGCGGGTCGAAAAATTGAAATTAGGCAATGGTCTTGATGAATCTGTTGATGTGGGCCCCCTTATCAATAAGGCACAAAGGGATACTGTTGCTATGTATGTTGATATCGGCAAAAAAGAAGGAGCGAAATTATTGACGGGTGGTGAGCCATATACCGAAGGTGAATGTGCCAGAGGATGGTTCTATAAACCAACAGTATTTATTGATGTTTTACCTACAATGAGGATCGCACAGGAAGAAATCTTTGGACCGGTTCTTTCAGTAATAAAGGCAAAGAATTTTGAAGAGGCAATAAAGATATTGAATGGCACAACTTATGGACTCTCTTCAAGTATTTATACTAACGACCTGAATAAAGCACAAAAGGCAGCAGAGCTTGCGGAGACTGGCATTGTTTATATCAATGCACCCACAATCGGGGCAGAGTGCCATCTTCCTTTTGGTGGAATGAAGAATACCGGTAATGGTCATCGTGAAGGCGGCTGGACTGCGTATGAGATATTTACTGAAGTAAAGACCGTCTATATTGATTATTCAGGGACCTTACAAAGGGCACAGATAGATACCTGGAATGAGTAAATACCAAAAAAATTATGAAGAAACCAAAAATAGTTACTGAATTGCCCGGGCCCAGAGCACGGGAACTTTTAAAAAAGGATTCAAAATATATATCCCCTTCTTATACAAGGTCTTATCCTGCAGTGATTGAAAAAGGAAGTGGTGTATGGGTGACGGATGTTGATGGAAATGAATTCCTTGATTTCTCTTCAGGGATAGCAGTCCTTGCTACAGGTCACTGCCATCCGGAAGTTGTAAAGGCAATAAAAGAGCAATCAGAAAAATTACTCCATATGTCCGGAACCGATTTTTATTATCCCTATCAGATTGAACTCGCGGAAAAACTTGCTGAGATTGTGCCGGGTGGGAAGAATAAAAAAGTATTCTTTGGAAACTCTGGTGCTGAAGCGGTGGAATGCGCAATGAAACTGGCAAGATATCATACGCGCAGACCAAGATACATTGCATTCACGGGTGCATTCCATGGCAGGACCTATGGTGCATTATCATTAACTTCTTCAAAAGCCGGTCAGAGAAGATTTTTCGGACCCCTTTTACCCGATGTTACACATGTTCCATATGCCTATTGCTACCGCTGTCCGTTCAATCTTTCCTATCCTTCCTGTAATCTTGAATGTGTAAAATATATTGAAGAGGTTGTTTTCAAAAAAATTGCGCCACCTGAAGAAGTCGCCGCAATATTTGTCGAGCCAATACAGGGGGAAGGTGGATATGTCGTTCCACCGGATAGTTTTCTCCCCGCACTCAGAAAATTATGTAATGATTATGATATTATTCTTGTTGATGATGAGGTCCAGGCAGGAATGGGTAGAACCGGCAAGATGTTTGCAATAGAACACTTCAATACCAAGGCTGATATGTATTGCATTGCCAAGGGAATTGCATCGGGACTACCGTTGGGTGTTTGCGTCGCCAACAGCAGCTTGATGGATTGGCCCCCGGGTGCCCATGCATCCACATTTGGCGGTAATCCGGTATCATGTGCTTCGGCATTAAAGACGATTGAATTGTTAGAAAACGGATTGATTGATAATGCCGCCAATCTCGGTGAGATCGCAATGAAGAGACTAAATGAATGGAAAGAGCACTATGATTTCATTGGCGATGTCCGGGGAAAAGGTTTGATGATCGGAATTGAATTTGTTCTGGATAGAAAAACAAAGACGCCAGTAAAAGACAAAAGGGACGGGGTTGTATATGAGGCATTCAAACAGGGCTTATTAATATTAGGCGCCGGAGAAACTGCAATAAGAATCATTCCCCCACTGGTGATAACCGAAGAAGAACTTCATACTGGGCTTGATATCCTTGAAATTGCAATAAAAAAAGTATTCAGGATATAACAATTTTGGAAAATGTAGCAGCGGGATCTACTCTGCAAAA
This sequence comes from Caldifarciminota bacterium, assembly GCA_965649105.1. GTDB lineage: Bacteria > Hydrothermota > Tepidihabitantia > SM23-42 > JAOAFX01 > JAOAFX01. Next base: position 18,301 of record CBFGJP010000025.1, on the reverse strand, counting down.
TTTGTAAAATGTATTGGAAGAGTTTACTCCGCAAAATAACAAAAAAGGGGACTTCTCAGTCCCCTTTTTCAATTCTTTATGCAATCTTATGGATTTCTGTACAAGCCAAACTGGCATTCTGCTGTATCGGTACGTGTTCCGTAATAATCATCATATGCAATAAAATATATCTTTGCCTTTGCTTCATATAAATTGTTGTTAACCAGATAAATCAACACCGTATCAACGGGTAAAGGTATATTTTCAAGAACAGATGTATCAACTTCAACCGGCTCAACAATCCCCTTTACCTTCATATAAACCGGCACCTCAAAAGGACCAAAGAATCTTGTTCCATCCTTTGTATAATATTCCCACAACATCTGCTTTACTGTGCAATCCACAGAATTTTTTGCAACAAAATGAATCTCTTGAATCTCAGAAGTTCCACCATCATCAACAAAATCCGCCACTGGATTTACATATGTTATCTCAATATCCGGTTTCAGTTCCACAGATTCCTTGGCAAAATCACAGGCAACAAATAAAAGAGCAACCGCCGTTATAGCAAGGATTTTTCTCATCATACCTCCTTGATAATTTTACTATTTTATCCAATATTTCTCTTTTGTCAAGAGGTAGTTTTAGCTTCTTTCTACTATCCAGTTCCCCGGCGATTTTTAATTTTAAAATAAACCAAGTTGTGCTTCAGTCGATGTCCGCTGTTCAAACAATTTTATCGTTCCGAATTCTCCATCATAACCTGGATTAATAATTACTTTACCAAGCCGTGCCCTCTCAATCCCCAGTGCTATCTTCTCCTGGGTATTATTCTTTAACTCTTCAATCGGTGTATTCAATAAAATCTCAAATTCACTACCAAACAATTTGCAGAGTCTTTGATATTCATTTTTTACGGCCACTGTCTCTCTTCCTACGCCCATTGCTTCAGCAATGATTTCTTCAAGGGGAATGAGATTTTTGTATGGTATATTATTTTGCGGAATAAATCCTTCTGGTCTATCCGCGAGCATCTCAACCCGGTGTAATACACCTACAGTGATGGTTCTCGAACATACCGGGCAAAGGTTGTTGTTCAGGCGTGCCTCCTTTGGGGAAAGTCTTATCTGACAGCGCCGATGCCCATCATAATGATATTTACCTTCTTCGGGATAAAATTCAATTGTATATAGAAATTTATTTCGATCTTTATTTTCAAGCACACTCTTTAGTCCCTGGTAATTGAGTTTTTCACTAAAGACATTTGCCTCACGCCCCAATCTATTTGGTGAGTGGGCATCCGAGTTTGAAATCAATGTTAATCTATCAAGACAGGACAATCGCCAGTTCATTGCCGGGTCTGACGATAAACCTGTTTCTAATGCAAAGACCTTTTCTGCCAACGAACCAAAACATTCTTCGATGGAATCAAAACCTGAATTTGAACCAAAAAGCGAAAACCAAGGCGTCCAGATATGCGATGGCACAAGGAAGACATCCGGAGAAATATCAAGGAGTACCTTTAGCATTTCATCGGTTGCCAATGAAAGTGTAGGTCTGCCATCAACCTCAAGTTTTCCATATCTGCCAAGATAGTTATTTATCTTTTCTACGGTCAGAAAATCGGGAGCAAATATGATATTATGGATTCTTCGTAGTTTTCCATTTTTTGTATATATATTGTTGACCTCAACCGTAAGTACAAATCTAATCCCTGTATATTCATATATCCCGTCCTTAAATTGAAGGTATCCCTTGAGTTCCTTCAACCATTCCGGGTGAGTAAAATCCCCGGTACCAACCATTCCAATTCCCTTCAATTTTGCATACTCGGCGATCTTAGGGATTGTCATCTCTTGAGATGTGGCACGGGAAAATCTTGAATGAATGTGCAAATCCGCAATCATCATATCTTTCTTGCCACCCCCATTATTCTTGTATCAAATTCGCTCGCTGGGTTGAAAGTAAGATGACGATAAAGAACGATATCAAAACCGGCTGATTGAATCAAACTTTTAATCTCATCGATAGGATATGCCCTTTCCTGATGTATTTCCTTGATTGTAACAGTTTTATCATCTACATAGATATTGAGGGTCAGTTTCAAAGTGGAAATCCGAGTCTCAGGGTCAAAGGTATTCTTCCATATTGAGTATATTGGACCATCCCTTCTTTCAAATGTCTGATTTCCCCATTCAACCTGGAGGGCATGGATTGTATTCATATCAAAGATAAAGATGCCATTCTGATTTAAATTATAATTGACGGACTTGAAACAACTGAGCAATTCTTCAGGGGTCAGCAAATAATTCAAACTATCATAAAGGCAGGTGATTACCGGAACTTTTGTATCTACAGTAAAATTTCTTAAATCACCTTTTATCAATTTTACCTGACCTTCTTTAAGTGATTGTGGCGAAAGTTTTTGCCGACAGATTTCAAGCATTTGTTCCGAGGCATCAAGCCCTATAACCCGGTAACCTTTATTCAGCCATAATTCAATACATACACCAGTTCCACAGGCAATATCAAGAATTCTTTTTTCTTCAATATTATGCATCAGAATTATCCGTTCAATATAATTCACCCATGAACGGTAATTTACAAAAGACATTAAATGGTCATAGTATGGTGCAATTTCGGTAAACGGGGGACTAAAACCCTCTGATTTCATAATTGGGTGCTTCTTTGGTAATGGTTATATCATGAGGGTGACTCTCTCGCAATCCGGCCGGGCTTATCTTTATAAACCGGGCATTGCGCTGGAGGGTTTTGATATCCGGAGCACCACAATAACCCATTCCAGACTTTAAACCACCAATCAACTGGAATATCACATCTTTAACATAACCACGGTAAGGTACCCTACCTTCCACCCCCTCAGGCACAAGTTTCTTTGCTGCCTCCTGAAAATATCTATCGGCTGAACCACGCTTCATTGCTGATAAAGAACCCATTGCCCGGTATTCTTTGTATCGCCTTCCTTCAAGGAGGATCGTCTCACCTGGACTTTCTTCGGTACCAGCAAAAAGATTTCCAATCATTACACAAGACGCACCACAGGCGAGTGCCTTGACGATGTCCCCTGAATATCTGATGCCGCCATCGGCAATAATTGGAATATTATATCGTTTTGCCACCTTAGCACATTCCATTATCGCTGTAACCTGAGGCACACCTATTCCAGCAATAATTCTTGTCGTACAGATTGAACCCGGTCCAATTCCTACCTTTATCGCATCCACATCAAGTTTTGCAAGATAAAGAGCCGCATCAGGATTGCCAATATTCCCCGCAATAAGTTCAATGTTTGGAAACTTCCTTTTGATATCTTTTATAAGTACCATTACACTCTTGGAGTGTGCATGTGCTACATCAACAACAATCGCATCAACCTCTTCTTCGGCAAGGGCAGAAACACGATCAAGTGTTTTTTTGTCTACACCCACCGCCCCGGCACAGCGTAAGCGCCCGGATTTGTCAACATTGGCATTCGGATGTTCCATTTTTTTAACGATATCTTTAATTGTTATAAGACCCTTCAGTTTGCCATTACGGTCAACGATAGGTAGTTTTTCAATTTTATGCCTTTTTATAATCTTGCGTGCCTGTTCCAAGGTAGTACCTTCAGGCGCAGTTATCAAACCATCTTTAGTCATAACCTCTTTGACTTTTTTATTGAGATCGTCTTCAAAGATTATATCACGATTTGTTAGGACACCAACAAGGTGGTACTCATTATCCACAACTACAACCCCGGAAATGCCGTTTTTCTCCATTAAATCTTTTGCCTCGCGAATATTCATATGCTCACTTACGGTGATTGGATTTACTATCATCCAGCTCTCCGCTCTTTTTACCTTGCGCACTTCTCTTTGCTGTTCTTCAATTGTTAGATTCTTATGAATAACACCTATTCCACCCTCCTGGGCAATTGCAATTGCCATTGCAGACTCAGTAACTGTGTCCATTGCCGCACTCACTAATGGAATATTTAGTTTAATATTACGTGAAAATCTGGTTTTCACATCACATTCACGGGGTAAGACTTCAGAATACTGGGGGACCAATAAAATGTCATCAAATGTTAATCCTTGTTTTATTCTAAATTCTTTCATTTTTTATTATAATAAAATTAGCCATCTTGTCAATACAAATTAAAAATTCTTTTTAAAAAAATATATCTTCTGACTCACGGGGTTCCAGTCTAAATTGGGGAAAGAAGGTTCAAATTCAAATCCTAATATATTAAACTTCCTTTCAAATACCTTAATAAGTCTATAATGATTCTGATTAAAAAGGTGGTGTATAAAATTACGTCCATTCACTTCACCAACTTCATTATAAGGAAGTTCCTCAATCTCTATTTGGGTAATGAAAAAATATTCTGGTGCAAAATAAAGCAAGGAATAATAATCATAATTTGTTTTGATAAAATCATAGTATAACTTATCTATAATTTCTTCCTGGGTTGGCCCGGTGTCATTCCCATCATAACCGGGATACTCAACTGGAGGAGTATATCTGAAGGGCATTACCGTGGGGCAGCCGATCATCGTTTTTGCGGGAACATTTTTGAAAAGCCAGTCAGCAAATTCATAGCGCGTATCCGGATAACGCATTCTATCAAGCATTGCCATTGTGAATAAAAATGTATAAACAAGTGAAATGATTGAGTACCCGATAAAGCAATATGAAAGATATCGGTTCTTTATGAACTTCAATAAACCAGTTAATGTTCGGGCAAGAATAATTGAAATAAAAGGAAGGACAGGTAACGAGTGGCGCAGATGAGGAGATGGAGAGATTGCCATGATTATATAAAATGGGATTAAGAAAGATAAGAGGATTTTGTCTGAAAGCATTCGGCGATATGCTACAAATCCAATACAAATAAATGTGAATATTGCCAAGGGTAATCTAAGTGAGTGTATCACATAAATAAAAGGTTTTATTGGATTTGCCGGATATCTATTATAAGCAAAGAGCCCCTTCGCGCCAAAAATGCCACCAAAACCATCCTGGGCTCCAAATAAAAATTCGCGGAAGGATATTAAACTGTAGGGGGTTGTTATAAAAAACACTACAATCATTATTATCGCCGTCATCAATAGATATCTCCATCCTGCGGGGCGTTGTTTATATAAATATACCATCAGGAAAGGGAATATCAATAATATATTCATATATTTTGTTCCCAGTGCCAAGCCAAGGAGAACACCACTTATAATAAACCAACTTTTTTTTATTCCCTTTTTGTTTATTATTTTCACCAGAAAATATAAACATAGCATAGACCAGAAGACTGCGGGGCTATCTACAACAAAAAAATGTGCTTGAAAAACAGCAGTCGGTAGAATTGAAAAGATGAATCCAGCAATTAATCCCGTCTTTTTATCATAAAGTTTCGCACCGATTAAATATATAAAAATAACCGTCAAAATTCCCTCAATTATCGTAATTAGTCTTCCAACGATGTATAATTTCTGATAATCGTTAAGGGTTATATTTTCCACAGGTTGTCCCTGAAGATTGGTCATTGTGGGAAGCGAAAAATTATTGATGTAACCGACCCAGTGTCCAACCTGCATTCCTAAAAGTAGTGTATAATAATGAAAAGAAGGATTGATAAAATAATGGGGGTTTAAATCACTGGGTTTCATCTGCAGTAGCATATTTATGACGAATGGTTCATCCTGGTATCCTGCACGATAATATGGTTTTTGTGGTATTGCCCAATTAAACCCGCTAAAGCGCAAAAACGAAGCAAGAGCGATCATCAATAAGAGTAGGACAAAATGGATTTTCTGTATTTTAATCCTGACAAAAAAATGTTTCATAAATTACTTTCTCCTTAATATTTTATATAATTGTCGGATTAAATCAAGATAAAAATTTACTAACTAAATAGCAGTTATTGTATTTCTGACTTTTTCCTTCCCATTTTTAATTGTCTTGACAAAACAAATTTATTCGGTAAAATATAAATTAAAGGAGGTTAATTTGAGAAAAGCACTATTTATGATAGTTATTATGTTTATCTCAATGCATGCGGACACAACTGAAGTGGTCATCGGCACTCCATACATAGGGAACTTTATACCCTTCTGGGGACAATCTTACGATGCCTGTAGGTTCCAAGTCTTATTTCTTCAGACCGAGATAAACACACCCGGAAAAATCATTGAATTTGCATTGCAACCTTCGGATAATTCGGTTGGGGTTTACAATAATTTTCGTTTCTATCTTTGTCATACTACGGTTTCTCAGCTAAGCACCGTTTTTGATGATAATTATGCAGGGAATACACCTCAATTACAGATTGATTCTCCTTCATTTACTGTCGGGGGTTCTGCAAATAATTGGCTTGAATGGCCGGTCAATTTTGAATATAACAATACTGCCAATCTTCTTGTAGAAATTCGCTGGAATGGTGATAATGGCGTGGGTGTCCCGATGTGGAGAACAAACGAATCAATTCCGCGTAGGGTCTATAATATGACAAGCGATAATGCATCAACCGGGACAACCCAGTATACAAGCAATTATGTGAAATTGACCATTGATCGTGGCACCGGGATTGAAGAGATTGTAATCGGCAACGAAAAGATAAAAAACGAGTTGATAGTTACACCCAATCTTGTGCACAGAGGAGATAGAGTTTTAATTGATTCAAAGATGCCGGGACCATTGAAAATTTTTGATGCAGCTGGTAAACTTGTTCAACTACTTAATAATTCTGCCACCAATAAACTTTTCTGGGACTTACATGATCGTAGAGGGCAACAAGTCAGCGCCGGTGTTTATTTTATAAAGAGTAATCTTAAAAGTGTTCGGGTGGTAGTGATTGAATAATTTGTCTGAGTTTTATTGATAATAAAAGCAACAGGCTCGACAAACTGGAAAGAATTTTTTATCAATAATAAGTTTACGAAGTTCTTTCATAGGCTGATTATTCCAGCATGCTAAAAATTTGTTTTCTCTAATATTGCCCAAAATATAATCCGGGCAGGATTCTATACTTCCATCAGGAAGGATTGTAGCAGTGTTCCACATTGCCCGACATCTACCTTTATAGACCCGATCAAACTCCTTGGCTGATTTATAGTATACGGTAAATTGTTCGGCATTGAAATTTGGAAATATCTCTATTGTTAACTTCTTCTTGGCTAATTTATTGATCACTGATTGAATTTCAAAAAAGTCACCTGAAGGTGGTTGATAATTACTTGCATAGCACCAGTAATTAAGATTTTTTTTGATTTTATTTAATAAAAATATCTCGTGGTTCAATATTGCATCTGCATCAAGATAAAGTGGGTAGATAAACTGGATTATATTAACTTTATATTCAAGCGCGATATGAGCGATTTCATTCATTGTTTCCGGATTTGCAATATTTATTATTGAATTTATCTTCAAAAAGGATAAATGCTTTTTTAAATTATTCAATCTATCAAGGCCCCTGATAACCTTAGTAAAAGTTCCCTTAACCCCACGGATTTTATCATGGATATCCTCTGACCCGTCGATTGAAATATCAATTCTATTGACATTAAATTTTATAAGTTCTTCGGCGTAATCTTCAAGAAATGTGCCATTAGTTGTGATATGAAGATAAAGATTATTTCTCTTTATATATTTAATAATCTCTATAATATCTTTGTAAATAAAAGGCTCACCACCAGAAATATGAATTCTTGGACTGAATTCTTTTATCTCATCTATTATTTTAAACCATGCTTTACAATCCATTTCACCTTCAACACGGGCATATTTTTCAAAACACATTTCGCATCTTAGATTACATCTAAATGTCGGATACAAATTTACTGTCTCCGGTGCCAGGGAATGAGTTTTAAGAAGATAATAACTAAAATTTGATCTCAATTTGTTTATTAAAATTGTTGGCACAATCCCGGGATTTAAAAATGCTGTCTGCAATTTATGTGATAATCCTGCCATTTTAAAATTGTTTCAATGCCCAGATTGCAGTTTCGCGCAGAATCCCGCTATTGGAATTTGTAAATTTTTTTATTAAATCAATCGTTTTGCTGTCCCTTATGTTACCAAGGGCAATAAGGGCATTCCTTTTTATTGCCTCAAAATTTATCCAGCGTGCACTTATCTGATTATCTTTATATTTGATACGATATGCCTTTTCATCCATTTGCAGAATTTCGGTTAATGGAAGATATGAACCAACAATACCGATATCTGTCTTTGGCAATGCAGGTTTTATGTTTTTATTGATCGGGCATACTTCCTGGCAGGTTGTACACCCATAGAAACGATTAGACCAGACGCGTGCAATATCCCACGGGATTATATCCAGGTGATTGGTCAAACTCTGAATACATCTCTTTCTGTCAATCAAATAAGGTTCTATTATTGCACCGGTTGGACAGGCATCGATACATTTCTGACATTTGCCGCAATCAATATTTAACTCTTCATCGGGCGCTAATTCGAGGTCAGTTATTATCTCACCAAGAACAATCCAGGACCCGTATAAGGGATTGATTATTATACTATGTTTTCCGTAATAACCAATGCCACTTCGCTGGGCAATTGGTTTTTCTGCAATCGGACCGCAGGAATAAACTGCAACCTTTGCTCCAAATCTCTTTTTTAATATCCCTGCGAGTTTTTTTAATCTTTTTTTCAATTCCTTATAATAATTACGTTGTGTATAACGGGCAACTAGTCCATAAGGTTTTCCTGGTGTAGAAGGATTTATTTCCTCAGGAGTGAGATAGAATAGAAATGAACCGATGATTGATTTTGCCCCAGGCAAAATAGAACTTGGATTGCAGAACTTATTGATATCCCTTTCTGACCAGTATTTATCGTTGAGAAACAAACCACTTTCGCGCTGTTTTTTGATCAATATTGCTTCTTTCTTAAAAGGCTCAGCAGATGTAAATCTGATTTCTATTCCTAATTCTTTTGCACATTCTTTTATTTCTTTATCAAGAGACATATTTTTTGCCCAATTTGGTGGGCATTGCAAAAAAAGTAATGGATTATTAACCGCTATTTCAGAAGAATACCTAAGGGGAAGAAGACAAGATAACCGAGCACCAATAATATGGGTGCGAGCACGATATCACCGGTTCTTAAAAGAATAAATCCGATGATTAATGAAACAAGCCCCGCACCAAAAAGTAAATAATTCTTATTTGTAAAGCTAACTTCAATCAGTGCTTCAGGTTTTTTCTCTCTCTTTTCTTTCTTTTCTTTTTTTGCCATAAAGACCTCCGTTATTCAATCTTTAATTCTGTCAGTGTTAAAAACTCACCATTTTTTATGGTATTGATGTTATATCTCCTCTCTTTTAATAGCACTTCAGATAATTTACTTGATAAATTTACGCGTTCATAATCTGACAGATGTCGTAGCGTCCATAGGGTTTTAAAGAATTTCATTGTAACCTGGTCTGCAGAATCGATATTGTTTTTTCTTAATTCCTGCGCCGTAGCGGTATCAATCCCCGATGTTGCAAAAATCGCTGATTCCACGTATTTTTCACCAAGTCTCACCACCCGTTCGTTATCAAACGCTTCGGTTCCTAATATTTTAACATCTTCAAGACCATAATAATGTATTTGAGGTGCAGTGTTGATAATCATATCAGCGTCCATTGCGAGGAATATTGCTTCAGGTTTTTTCTTTTTTATTCGTTCTATTTCATATTTTAAGGTTACCGAATCTGGATTAAATGATTCGACAGCAACGATCTCACCATCATTTTTTTTCACTTCTTCAACGAAAATGCTTGCAAGCAGTGCGTAACGTTGGATTTCAGGAAAAAGCACGGCGAATCTAACAAGACCGAGTTGTTTTGTACAATAACGGGCAACTGCCATTGCTTGTTGTTCCTGTGTCTGGGCGGGTGTATAAACCAAAGGTAGGTTGGTCAATTTCAATTCAACATTTGTGGGAATGACAAGGGGAATAGCTCGGGCACTTGTATATCCCGCAACACCCAATGCCTCAACGGAAAATATCGGACCGATAATAAAATCAACTTTCTTTTCATCAATCAGTTCCTTTGCTCCAAGGATTGCATCAATTGGATCCGATTTTGTATCCATTAATATCGTTTTAAAAGTGAGATAATTGTTTTTGTTAAAAATTTTTAAGACTTCTTTCAATCTCTCACCATAACGGCTAAATTTACCCGTTAGAGGCAACAATATTCCCGCGATGCCACTTGCTGTTCCAAGTTCCGTGAGCCTTTTAAAATCGTTAAACTCTTCAGCATACATGGTCTCAGGGAACCTACGGGTCAGAACTTTATAATCCCTTTCTGCCTCTTTCTCTTTGCCAGCCTTTATTTCTTCTTTAACCAAATAATATAAAATGTGTTCATCGATCGGTTCACCAAGAAAATTCCTATGGAGTTTTTCAAGATTCTCAAGCGACATTTCAGAAAGTAATTGCAATATTTTCTTATATGCCGATTGTTTTTCTAATTCCTCGGTTGACTGCTTATAAAATTTTATAAAATAATATGCCGCCTTATAATCATTCACAAGTTTTAAATTTGCCTCACCAAGAATCCCAAGAATTTTTGTCAGGTACTCAGAATAAGGAAATTCTTTAATGAATTTTTCACCGCAAAAAACTGCCCTCTCAAAACTATTTATCCGATGATAAGAAAAGGTTAGTAAATAGAGGGCTGGTTCGTATGCCTCGGTTCCTTTATAATCTCGGATAACTTTTTCAAGTTCTACTATTGCCTTTTCATATTCCTTCGCCTTAAAATATTTATTTCCAGTTTCAAAACTTTCTGCAGCACTTTCTTCAGGATTGGCAAATCGCGCAGCAAATGGTGCACAGGAAAGAAATATAATCGTAATTAGTATGGTTATTTTAATACAAAATTTACCATTCCTTTTAATCCGCCTTAATCCGTTTGAATCTAAATATATCATATTGTTAATATAACCAAAAAAAGCCCCTTGTCAATGATTACCAACCCCTCTGCGCTTCGGGGCGAGACACCCATATTGACTACTATACCAAATTAAATTATAACCAAACTAATTTCAGATTTTGAGGGTGTGTTTATAGTTTAGATATTGAAAAAATTTGAATCAAGATATTCAGGGGGATACCCACTGAAAAACCCCGCTATCCAGCAAATATTCTCTTAAAGCAGAAACCCTTTGCATATCACCTTTCCTGAATATCTTGTCGTTTTTCTTTTTTCATAATGGAAGATTTCATTACCATTGTATTGGAATTTTTCAAATTATAATAAGGTATGGGCAGGGAAGGATTCGAACCTCCGAAGGCTTTCGCCAGCAGATTTACAGTCTGCCCCCGTTGGCCGCTTGGGTACCTGCCCTTTAGCCGGCGGCCAGATTCGAACTGGCGACTTGCGGTTTACAAAACCGCTACTCTACCGCTGAGTTACACCGGCAGAAAAAAATGACCATTCAATAATATCCAAAATACCGCCGGTGTCAATATGTGAAATAACCCAGACCGACAACCATTAGGGATGTAAAGAGTTGACCCATCACCATCTGTCCATTTTATCTTTACCCATCAATAATTCAGAAGAATATAACCGGCACCTGCCAAATAAGAAGTAATATAGAGTATTGAAGATTCGGATGAGAAAGTGAAAGGTTCGGTTTTTTGAATCGCACTATTTGCATGATTAGCATCTTCCCACCACCATTCTGCTGTAACCGAGATCGGATCTTCACGCTATGTCAATTCACCTTGGAAGGCTATCCTTAGTTTAAAAACTTAATTTTATGGGTATATAAATTCAGAATTTTTATTTTGTCAAGGACAATTTAAATCAGAACAATAGATTTTGTTGGAATTATCCCAAGAAGAACTGCATGACCTGTTATCTTAAAAACAACCCATTCCCCAATCAACAAAAGGGTTTATCACGAGAATGCCAATTCGGTAGTAGAAAGTCGTAATGTTACCCTGGGGCAGACTTATGCCGGAAATTGCCGTTATGATACGGCTGTGAAATATAAAATCATAAAGGCTATATTTTTTCTTGACAAAGTTCTTATAATAAATAAAATTAAGGAAAAGGAGTCGAAATGGAAAAATTGATTGGTAGAGTTACCCATTATTTCAATAAAATTGGTGTTGCAGTGATTGAAATAACCGATGACGAGCTCAATGTAGGTGATACAATACACATAAAAGGTCACACGACTGATTTTAAACAAATTGTTAATTCCATGCAGATTGAACATAAACCGATTGAAAAGGCAACGAAAGGTGAGAGCATCGGAATGAAGGTTGATTCAACTGTTCATGAAAAGGATCAGGTTTATAAGATAATACCGGAATAGGATTATCTTTATCACAAGAGATTTTATTAAATCAGAATACGCGATTTGGTTCTTTGTTTTGTTAATTGCAACATTACCGCGCCTTTTTCGTATCCTCTATCCTTATGCATGGTTTGAAGATTCGGTATATTTATACCATGCATTTGCTTACAAATCAGGATTAAAACCTTTCTTTCAGACACTTTCTGTGCATCCACCAACAATTGAATACGTGCTTGCTGGACTATATAATATTTTTGGAGTTTCTTATCGTGTTGCTGAAATTCTGACCGCAATAATTGTAGTAATTTCAACCATGCTACTTTTTGATATCGCCCGCAGGCTTTTTGATAAATATACCGCTTTGTTCGTTATTGCCCTTTTCAGTCTCTCTTCCTTGTTTTTTCGCTATCACATTTTTGAGAGAGAAATTTTTACACTTTTCGACGCCATTTTAGTAATGTGGCTCATTGTTTGCAGGAAATCCAAACCATTAAATTGGCTCTTTATTGGCATCCTTGCCGGCATTGGCTTCAGTATCAAACTATCTGGATTATTTATTCTACCTGCAGTAACAATATATTTCGCTTTTAAAAAAGAGTCCAAAGCGGTGTTCTATCTATTGTCGGGATTTCTCATTGTTGTAATTGTTATTTATGGATATTTTTTGGTCAAATACAGGACATACAGTTTCTATCAAATTTTCCATTTTCATTTTTTTAAGGGCTACGACATTGCAATCAGTGCACGGTTTTTTGATCCATTTTTAATAAGTTTGAATTATCTCTGGATTTTGGGGGCAAGCGGTATTATTTTATGTTTTTTCTTGACAAATAAATTTTTTATCTTCCCCCTGATAATATTCTTTGAATATACAATTTTCTTTCTTTTCATAAGTTCAACCTGCTGGCCACATAATATGATTGATTTATTATTGCCCATTGCAATTGCCAATGGTGTGACTATTTATTATATAAGAAAGATCGCTAAGCAAAAAAAGACAAATATGATACAACTTATTATCATCATAGGCTTTGCTGTTTTTTTTCTATATGGAGGCAGTTTAAATCCCTCTTATTATCAGGGATTGGGATATCTTCCGCGTAATGAGGTAAGAAAATGTGCGAAAATTATTGAATCCAAAACACCGCCTGGAATGCGTGTTCATATGCCCAATTATCTTGCGGTTGAAGCGCGGCGTTTGAAATTAATAGATTATGAAGAATGTATCGGCCCCTATCGTCTAATATTGAAAACTCTGCAAGATAAAAATAGTTCTGCTGTAAAGAATTTCAAAATTTACAGTTGGGAAAGTTTAATTGAAAATACCCTGATATTATGGCGTTACGAAATTGATGATGCAATAAGAGAAAAGGAACTTGCCTGTGTAGTATGGGATAAAATATTCCCAGAATGGTCATTGATGTATAAATTGGATAAATATCTTGAAAATGCAATGGCATTATTTTCCGGTTCAGGCTACAAAATTATTTATGACAGCCCCTATTATACAATATGGATGCCGCAAAATGAATTTTAAAAAGATTTTTATTATAATCACATTACTCGCAATTTACTCAATTTCCATGCAATATCGTATTCGCCTGAGTAAACATCCCGAATATTATGACCCTGATGACCCTACAGCCTTTTACTGGACCGAAAACGCATTACAATACCATTATGCAGAACTTGTTGGTAGCGGTAAGTCGATCCCCACATTTGACCCCAATCTCCAGGCACCCGAGGGAGTAAAGATTTTTGAAAATCTCACAATCTTAATGGAATATCCTTGTGGCTGGTTATATCGGTTATTGAAATTAAAACAAAGAAATATTCTTTTTCATACCTGGGCCATAGTATTTATCGCTGGATGCGCAAGCCTTAGTACATTTGCGATCTATTTGCTCAGTAGGGCAATAGGTATAAACCATTTTTATTCAATAATTGCCGGATTAATATTTAATTTCTCGCTCGTCGCAGTTGGTCGCTCCACATTTGGTTTTCTAAATGAGGACTTCTCCTTGCCTTTCATCATCTGCGGAATTGCTGGATATTTTTACGCTTTAAAGAAACCTGAGAAGAAAATCTTCTTTTCAATTTTATCGGGGTTACTTTTTCTTATCAGCCTTTGCTCCTGGCATTTTTCCAGATTTGTCTTTTTTGCGTTTATTCTAATATCAATTTTCAATCTTGTGATATTTGAAAAAGGTTCAATGATAAAAGAAAAGGCCATTGTGCTTTTTTATACACTATTAGTGCCTTTTTTAGGAAGTTTTTTTGTGCCGGTACTAAAAAGTAGACTTTATTTCACTTCAGCCCCTTTTGCATTGGGCTTTGGATTGATATTAGGTATTTTTCTCTTTGCGCCGAAGTCTGATAAATCTTTAGCATCATCATTACCGGGTTGGTATTCAATTATAATCAGTTTGGTATTTTTTATTGTAAGTATAATAATATCAAAAAGTTTAAATATTGAAGCAGAATATGTCCATGTCTGGTCTTTGATCATAAACAAGATCAAATTTTTTGGGATTAAACCCAACACCTCAGAACTGCTTGATTATCCGGCAAGGTCATTATGGATTGAAGCATTTAATAGCCCACATCCGGTAAGTCTATTCAAAGATCTATTTCCCATTATTATTCCTGCAGTATTTGGTTTTATCCATTTATCTAAAAGGAGATTCTCTGAATCCATTATCAGAATATTTATTTTCTTATCCATCCTATTCTTTTTAAGTTATATTTTGATTCAAAGATTGGGGATAGTAAACAATTATTTCATTTCAATTCTTGGCGTTGTTATCGGAACAATAAAATTAAATAAAAACCAAAAATTGTATAAATATCTCATACCATCAATCATGGTGTTAATTTTTTTATTTAATTTTTATCAGGGATACAATCTTCACAATCCAACTCGCTATATAAAATTGCTAAACACCATATTCGGTAATGAAACTGAAAATGAGATCTACAACTGGCGAATAAATAATGTTGAACTGGTAAGATATGTAAAATATAAAACACCGGAAGACGCAATTTTCGTATCTTCGTTCGGCGCCGGACCGCTTATTTTTACTTATGCCCATCGCGCCATTGTCCTTCAGCCTAAATTTGAAGTAAAAAATTGTCAGCAACGTGTCCGGGAATTTTTTGAAGCAGTTTATGGCACAGAAGATGATTTTTATTATTTTTGTAAAAAATATAAAATAGATTATTTTTTATATGACATAAAAATCCTGCTCGATAATTCGAGAAATGGAGGCCGCTGGATTGCCGGTAAAAGTAAAGTTGCAACAAATTCAGTCGTTTTTCTTATGCAATTTTTCCCCGATGATTTGAAACACTTTGCATTAGTGTATCAAAATAACTTTTATCGACTTTATCGTGTCGTTGACGAAAATACAACAAAACCTTTTTTAAATTTTGCGTATCATCCTATATATGATCTAAAGGCTTTCGGAAATCAAACAAAAGAAATAGAATTTTTTGATGACCGATATACCAGTGAGATTATTGAAAGAGTTAGAAAGGCAAAGTCTTTATTGCAGCAGGCAAATGCAATTTTAATCAAAAATCCTGAAAGAGCATCTCAGATGATGGAAAAATCAATTAATTTGTATCCTTCTTTAATTGGTTCTGCTACGACACTTGGTATTGCCTGCGCCCTGACTGGTAGAATAGAAAAAGGATTAGAATTATGCAAAAAAGAGGTAGAAATAAATCCCTTATTTCCACTTGGCCATTACAATCTTGCCTACTGCCTTTATCTTAATAACGATCTTGATGGAGCAATTAAAGAGTTAAAAGAGACTTTGAAATTAGACCCCAATTTTTCTCCTGCCCATGAGATGCTAAAACAATTACAATATTAAAATTTTCGCATTAACACCCACGCCAAATTGGTTGACCATGTATTGTGTTCCTTTATTATTACCCCAGAGCCAGTTTATCTCGGGCATAAATTCAATATCTTTACCCACCATTAAGCCGAAGCAGTGTCCGAAATGGTAGATATATCTGGGTGGTCTATCAGTATGTTCCTGGCGATCGCGATAATGTATTGAATAGATAAATTTCGGCGTATATAAGAATTTAATATTTTTAACCAATTGTTTTTCCAATAATAAATAACCATAAAAATCGTAGACATAGTCAGTTATGTAACCCATTCTTGTTCCCTTCATATATCCAAAACCAAGTTTAAAGGCACCACAAACTGGTGTATCTATTACCTGGTATTTTATTGCAATAAGTCCTGCCGTTGGATATGAAAATTTCATTTCAAATTCTAATTTTTTTATAATACCTATCCTTGCCCAGAGATCGAACCTTCTTTCATCATAGGCAATTGTATCATTGGTACTGCTATAAATGCAATAATTATCAATTCCCAAGCCCACGCTGTATGCACCAGGCTTCAAACATTCTGCTTTATCAAAAGTGGAATAACTTTGAGACCACGTAAAAGGCAAATTCTGACTGATAATATATAAAATCAAAATCATATCAATGAGCTCCCTGTCTTTTAAGGACCGTAAGAACTGTTTTCAAAAATATTTTTAAATCCATTCTCAATGAAATATTATTTATATATTCAAGGTCATATTCAAGTTTTTTCTTTACATCTTCAATCGTTCGGTCATAACTATATTTTACCTGGGCGAGTCCAGTAATACCGGGATGGACCGTATGTCGTAATGGGTAAAGGGGTATTTGATTGACAAATTTTGAAACAAAATGGGGTCTTTCTGGCCTCGGACCAACAAAACTCATATCGCCCTTAAGGACATTTACTAACTGTGGCAACTCGTCAAGCCTAAATGGTCTCATTATTCTGCCCATACGTGTTATTCTTTTATCATCTTTTTTTGCCCAAATCGGTCCGGTGTATTTTTCAGCATCTTTAATCATAGAACGAAACTTAATCAAAGAAAATTTTTTTCCTCTAAAACCTACTCTTTTTTGTGTATAGAAGACCGGTCCCGGTGAGTCAATCTTTATCAACAGTGCAATCACTCCAATTAATGGAGAAAAAATTATTAATGCAATCAATGCTAACAAAATGTCCGTCAGCCTCTTTAAAAATCTATCCCAGGCAGAAAGAGGGTGGAATATTATCTGCAGCAGATTTGAATCAGGCAATTTTTTTATGAGAAAATGTTGATATACCAGGGGATAAAGTTTTGGAGAAACAAAAATATCATAGTTACTTTCAGCGAACTGTGATATCAATTCTAAAACATCCAATTGCGTATGCCCATTGCTTTCAATCACGATTCCATCTATGCGGTTTTCTTTAAAAATTCGTTTAGGCACATCTGGAGTAATTTCTGAAAATTGGAGTTCCTTTACCGCAGAAAACCCTTGGTATTCGTAATCTGATAATCCATCACCATTTTTAAAGAGAATAACTTTTCGGGGCATTCCTTTTATGCTTTCGCCAATCAATCCCCACAACAGAAATCTCCATAATATTAACGAAGACAACATTATGCAATAAGCAGGCAGAAATCCCTTTGCCTTGAAGAAATCGACATTCATTAAATAGGCAAGGGAAAGGAGTATCGCCATGCCCAGTAAAATTGCCTTGAGCAAACTGAAGAGCCCATTCATTATTTGTATCTCTGAGCGGGGTCGATATAGATCGAATGAGCGAAAAATAAACAGCCAAAATAGTACGAGCCCAATATTAGCTATAATCGCATTTTCACTTGTCGCTAACTGATTTATCTCAGATGATTGCCAGGCAATAAAGAAAAGAAAAAACAAAAGTAAAATGTCACCAATAATGGTTATTAATAATTCAGCTTTTCGTACCATCAAACATCTTAGGCGTCCCTATCCAACCTCCCAATCATATTATGATTATATTCAAAAACTGGATAATGTCAATAGGTCGATTTAAATCAAAAATAATCTTACCGAAAGTGGGTTATTTAATCAAAATAGAATATCTTACCCAACCACTTGAAAACATAGGCACCCCTGGATATATT
>CBFGJP010000024.1:0-29436 GCA_965649105.1 Caldifarciminota bacterium | reverse complement strand
ACTTTGAAAAGGCAAGGAGGGAAAAGGAAGAGGTGCTCAGATTCTATGAAAGTTCAGACAATAGAAGGAGTTATTGCCTTGCAGCGTTGAATCTTGCCGGTCTATATCTTCTGATGCGAGAACTTGACCGTGGGGAATTACTTGCAACAGCTGCAATCAGTGAGGCGAAGGTTGGGCTGGATTGGAGATGCGGGACGCTGTTGAATTTTGAAGTCTGGCGAATGAAATCCGGTGGGAGTTGGCAGATGATTGCTGATGGCTATTGGGGACCGGCTTGAAAGAGTTTTTATGATACCAATGTTGAGCGGAATACGACTTATTATTATAAAGTAAGAACTTATGGCACATTTCAGGGGCAGAAATATTATTCAGCCTTTTGTGACCCAATTTCGGTTACCACGCCTCTGCTCAATCGTCCTTATCATGAGATACGAGTCAATTCACCTGCCTCAGATAGAATTGTTGTGCAATTCCGGGATTTATCAAATTTTGAGACCGGTTTTGAAATCTGGCGCAGGTGTCCGCCAACTGGTGAGCCCTGGCATGTAGAAACAACATTACCTTATGCTTCGGGTTCCGGCAACTGGGTAGTCTGGACTGACTACAATGTCAAACCAGAAAGCACCTATCTTTATCAGGTAAGGGCATATACAAGCACACCACCCGCAGGTTATTCAGCCTTTACCTGGGTCTATGGAGCAACTGTAGTCCCTCACTTAAAGACAAATAGGGATTCGGCAACGGCTGGCAAAATTCATTTTGTGTCTTGACAATTGACAAATTTTTAGTATAACATAATTAGTTTTAAGTCTTAAGTAATAGAGAAATAATAAAAAGTAAGTTTTCTCTGGCTGTAGTAAGAGCCAGATTGAGGAGTAAACCCCGTTAGAGACCCCGTCCTAAAGTGGCGAAGCACTCTCTAACGGGGTAAAGAAGGAATTTGAGTAAAGAATAAACAGGGGGTTTAAAATGAAATTGATATATGGTGTTTTGCTAGTCGCTGGATTTTTGGTGGCGGATGATTTTTATTTTCCGTTAGCCGTCGGTAATCGCTGGGAATATGATAATGGATTTTCAATAACGATTGTTAAGCAGTTTCAAAAAGGTGATACAACTTTTTATGGTTTTAGCAGTTATCCTTATCCTGATTCTTTACCTCAGGACATCTGGGATTCAGCATATACCTGGCAGGACTTTACGAATAACTTTATGGCACAAGTGCCAAGCGGTTTTATAATGAAGGATACCATTGGTGGTTTAGCAACGACGATGTTAAGAACACCAATAGCAGTAGGGCAATCCTGTCGGACACCGATTGAAACGATAACCCATTCTGAACCAATTGAGGTCACATTCGCTTGTGTAGGTAAAGAAAATGTGACTGTGCCGGCAGGAACTTTTTATAATTGCTGGAAGGTAAAAACGCAGTTTGAAAAAGAGGATACATTGCTGAGTAATTACACAACAATTGATTATCTCTGGTTTGCCGATGGTGTAGGGGTAGTCAAAGAGTCACTTGCGATACCTGAGCGGATTGAGATTAGAACGATAAAATTAGTCAGTTATCAGTTGCAATGAATATAATAATCGTTAATTTTATTTTCCTAACTTTTACCCCTAATAACGAAATTTGGCGCAGTGAGCCAATTTTTATTGTGCCAAGTGCTTATGTGCTTGAGCAAAAGGCGTTGACTTGGAATTTTCCTTTTCATCTGCGATATGGACTTAACAAAAATGTTGAACTTTTAGGTGGGGCATTGTGGTATACAGCAAAGGGCGATTATTGGAACTATTATGGCGCACTGGGTTTCAAGTTTGGATTATGGGATGATTATAAAGGTAAACTCTTTGGCATTGCCACAGAGTTTGAGGCGAAGGGCTGGGGTTCAATTTCTGGGCGCTATCTTGCTGGTTTACGCAGTTGTTTGATTTTAAGTAAAAACTTGTGGCGCGTTATAACTATCCGTACCTTTGCCAATTATGGCTGGAATAATTTTGGTAAAAGTTTAGGACCTTTGGATTTTTATCTTGATAAGATGAAGTTAAAAATTGTGCCGATATTGGGATTTGGTTTACAAATACGATTGAGTGAGGATTTATGTCTTATGGCTGAGGGAATTTATTCTCAGGGTGAATTTTATCAATTGGGTGAGAAGATATGGGAAAAAGAGAAGCTTTTTGCATATGGGATTGGTGTGGGTCTTAAAGTAAATATTGTAAAACAGAAGCCCGGTTATTTTAGAGGGGGTATTTGTTTTGCACCAACGCAATCTTATGATGAATATAAGATGCAGACCGAAATGGTTGAGCAAGGCAGGGTGCGTAGTTTCCGTAATTTACCGTGGGGGTGGCACAAGATTTATTTAGGCTTCAGTTTGATGATAAAAGGGGGTGGAAAATGAGGTGGTTATTTTTTATATTATTATTGGTAGTGTTATATACTATTACTGGATGTTGGGGGATTCCTGATTGGCTATCACAGGATATTCAGCCGCCTTCCCCGGAAGAAATGATTGGTTGGGTGAATTATCCGGATGTTTTTCCGACTTGTATGACGGATGATTTGAAAGGGAATATCTGGATTGGAGGCGAAGTTGAAGGTTCACAAGGGCTTTTCCGTTTTAATGGTGAAACTTGGCAAAGAATTCCAGCCAGTGAAATTGGTATCACTGAGCCAGTGGTTGTAACCGATGTTTATGGCGCAGACAATGGCAAAGTTTATGTTGGCTTTAAAGATAAAGGATTTGCAATTTATGATGGGACTATGTGGAAAGTTTATAATAAACGATCGGGTTTAGTTAGTGATTCAGTAACGGTAGTTAGAATTGATAAAAGTAGTAAAATCTGGGTTGGCACCGTCGCAGGGCTAATGCGCCACGATGGGACAAAATGGGATACATTTACTATTGATGCTGGTTTGCCTGATAATCATATAAGTACTCTTGAAGTAGATAGAGATAACAAAGTTATATGTATAACTGCAAAAGGTTATGCACTTTACAATAGTGAAACAGATTTATGGATATCCTGTTCCCCTATACCACCTGATAGTGAATATACCGGTTATTCATTTTTTTACGATCTGAATTGTGACAAAAATGAGATAATATGGACAAATCATTTTGAACGGACCGAAGATTATTTAATTTTCTGGAAGTTTATTATTAACAATTGGCAGAAGGTAGAAATTGCTTACCTCGGGTATAGTCCATATGAGTTTGCTTTTGATGTCAACAATAATCTTTGGTTTGTGCCGAACCGAGGGGTTGTAAAATACACGTATAACAGTTATATAGAATATCACAGCTACAAAAGTAGCATCTATAATTCAGGTGTAGGGAACTCAGGATTATTAGATGAGTATATTACCGGAATTTATATTGACCGTGATAATAATAAATGGTTCTTCACACTTTCAGGACTTAGTAAATTTGAGTTGGATTAAATTGAAAGGAGAGATTATGAAGAAATTATTAATTGTATCCATTATTGTATTGCCTTGGTGTTGTGTAAATGGGTATTGGGGCAATACCCATGGGCGATCTATAATTAAAACAATACACCTCTTAAATAACGCAAATTATTCTGGCTATGCTAAATATGTTCACTATAATATTTTCAACGAAACTATGGATTTTCCATATACCTCCGAATTTCGTTATCCTGAAGATAGTTCATCTAAAATGCGACTCTGGGGCATAGAGACCCATCCGAAAATGAAAGTGCAACAGACTACGGTTGGATATTTGATAGACCGGTTGCCAGGTAGTTTTGTTCTTGGTGATACAATTAGATGTTGGATAAATGAAAATGGTCTTAAGGATATTACCGGCACTCTCTTCACAATTGGTGCAATTATCTGGTTCTGGGGTGCCGGAATAACTGCTGGCGAAGCACTGAGTTCCGGCTTATGGGGGCTAATTGGTTCATCGGTTTTTACTGTGACTGATAAAACAAATTATCCGGACTATACCTATGCCCAAAATCTGGCAGTAAGTGCTATGTGGCCAGACAATTTTGCAACTTTTGGCAACAAAAATACTATTTACCTGGGGTTCTGTCCATTGGCCCACGGTCGGAGCACATCGCCTCAGACTTTGTGGACAATCGGGCATGCACATAATATTTGTGAAGAGTATTATAACTGGGCAAAACAGGAATGGAACTCTGGTAATAGAACTCAGGCATTGCGCTGGTTAGGTAGAGCCTGCCATTTTATCCAGGATGGAGTTCAGCCAAATCACCGGATATCATTATGAAGGAATCACAAATGAAGTTTAGAGTAGCACTTATTTTTATAGTGTTACTTCTGATAAACTGCTGGGAGCTGGGGCATATCAATCAGCATGACATACAATCGCCCACCCCCGAGGAGATGATTGGCTGGGTGAATTATCCAGAGATTCATGCAGTGCGGATTGCAGAAGGCTTACAAGGAACGATCTGGGTAGTAGGATTTATTCATCATTATCAATCTGGGACTTTTACCTATCCCTTATATAAATTTGATGGAGCAAAATGGATTGAAATCTCAAAAGAAGAGATAGGAATTAAAGATACAATAGTGGTTACTGCCTTATACAACGATAGAATGGGAAATGTTTATGTTGGTCTTAGAAACAATGGACTTGCAGTCTATAATGGTTCTTTTTGGAAAATCTATAACCAGAATTCAGGGTTGGTGAGCAATCAAATCAGTTGTATTATGGTAGAGCCAAACAATAATCTTTGGATCGGCACTGATGCTGGGTTAATGCGATACAGTGGCATTAAATGGGATACATTCACGATAATAAATGGTTTGCCCAATGATACGATCTACGATGTCGAGGTTTGCAAAAACGGTAAAATTTTAGCTTTAACAGCTGGTGGTTTTTGTCTTTACGAAAATAATCAATGGACAAAAAATTTCCCTCAGCCAGAAGCAATATATTACTCAATTTATCAAATTGTTCAAGACCGAGAAGGATTTTTGTGGATAACTAAATTTGATTGGTCTACAGCCCCCCCGGCAAGTAAATATTTCAGTAGATTTGACGGCACAAATTGGAAGGATTTTGATTTTGGTCTATGTAGTCGCGAATTTGTTTTCGATCAGAATAACGACTTGTGGATCCTTCCCGGGCATGGTGTCGCCTACTACAAAGATAAAGAGTGTAAATATTTCTATAGTTATTCCTCTGGAATTTATAATTATCCTGAAGGTAATTCTGGCTTACTTGACAATGTAATAAATTGTATCTTTGTTGATAATGATAATAATAAATGGTTTGGGACAATTAAGGGAATAAGTAAGTATGAACTAGGAGGTTAAAATGTGTTTAAGAATACTAATTTGTTTTTCTGTAACCTGTTTTAGCCTTTATGGCTATTTAGGAAACACCCATGGCAGTTTTATGGCAAAAACCCCTCGCCTTCTTGCAAATGCTGGGTATGAAGGATATGGGAAATATGTTTATTATAACATTTTTGCTCAGAAACAGGCTTATCCAATGATTCCGTTTGATCGTTTTTTATACGGCTCACCAAACACGGATACAACCCTTACCTACTGGGGGGTGGAAACTTATCCCAATGCCCAAGTTCAAAGGTCTTCATTTCTTGCTTGGTATTTGCCTGAAGAATATAAGCATGGTGATACGATAATGGCTTGGATAAGTGGGTCTGAACCCTTCAAGGGTATTAGAGGTTTTGTTCTCATTCCACCAGGGTTCATAGGAGCAGCTATTATCTATCAATGGAGGCTAAGTTGGCAAAGTCTTACAGGATTACTCTGGATGAGTAGCGGCTTTTTTAATCTTCTTTTTAAAACAGTTGGCGAGCTGTCACTTTCTTTTTCAGAAGGCACGCTTTATGATAATACCTATTCCCAGAATTTAGCCGTTTCCGCAATGTGGCCGGACTTTTGGGCAACTTTCGGCGACCCCAGTAAAGTTTATCGCGGATTCTGCCCTCAAGCACATGGACGGAGCACCCACCCTCAGACCTTTCCAACAATTGGCCATGCTCCTCAAATTTGTGAAGAGTATTATAACTGGGCGAAACAAGAATGGAATGCTGGAAATAGGGTCCAAGCTTTACGCTGGCTGGGCCGAGCATGCCATTTTATCCACGATGTAACAGTGCCTAATCATTCTGCACCAAATGGTATATATGGATTGTGCGCTCAGAAAGGCCATGGTGACTATGAATATTTCTGTGACCAAAAATCTCTTTCATGTTCTGATTATTTCCCAAACAACATTTCATTTGATATTCTTCCTTTTGATGTGAGTGATAAAGTATGGGAGCTCGGAGAAGCATCACGACCTTATCTTTATTTTTGTGATGGGCTACCTACATGGTGTTCTTGGATGTGGGGTGGACATAATGATAATTTTGAAAAGGTGGCGAGAGAGATGATGCCACTTGCGGCTAAATATAATGTTGAACTTGTTAAAAAATTTTTATTTGAAGTTGGTTATACCCCTGACCCGGTTACCGATCTCCGCTATGATTATGCCAAGGAGAACGAAGTAAAAATTCGCTGGAATTATTCGGTGCCGAAAGTAATTGATAATTATGTAATTAGAAGAAGGATTGCAGGAGGTTCCTGGTCTCAGATTGGGATACCACCGCCCGAGCAAACCTACTGGGTAGACAACACAGTTGACGAATGATAATCGTCCATCTGAAGATGGACGCTACAATAAAAATGGGATGCTGAAACAGGTTCGGCATAACAAGAAGGGTGGAAAGGAAATAAAAGGGGATTTTGGTTGGGCGGAGTTGAAGAATCTTTCTAATTCCGCGGATAGTTCTATTGCCCCGATTATTCTATGTGGTTCGCAGGTCTTCTACAGTGAGAAGGTTGGTGGAAACTACAGGATTTACTGGACATCTTTTGATGGGTTTGATTGGTCAGCGCCCCAGCCGGTAATACCAACCCCGGCGAGTAGTGAGTATTATGTGCAGGGTGTGGCAGACCTTGACGGTCTTTATGTTCCTATTTATCTGGTATGGGCATCTGGTCAGGGCGATATGTATAACATCGTTCATACGGCGGTGAGTGCCCATATTCCTAACTGGCAGAGTGGCGAGATTACAGAGAATACAACCTGGTCTGGCAATATCTTCATAACCGGGGATGTGACGGTAAAAGAGAATGTGACGCTAACAATCCTGCCCGGGACAAATGTCTATTTCCAGTATCCTGATGACCGGATGGGTGGTATTGATACCGCAAGGTGCGAATTGATTATCAAGGGTATGCTCAATTCTATAGGTAATACAGAGGATTCAATAAGATTCATTCGCTATAACAATACATTGCCCTGGTTTGGAATTAGATTGTTTGAAAATAGCAGTGGCTATTTGAGTTGGTGCTGTATAAAAAAGGCAGAATATGGAATCTCTCTTGACCGTGCGGTAGGTAAGGTCAAAAATTCATTGATTGATAGTAATGGTGTGGGTGTAGTAGCCATTGCGAGCGATTTCACGGTGAGGCACTCAACAATAAAAGAGAATCTATATACTGGAATCCACTGTGAAGATTCCCGGGCTGTGATTGATAGCAATTATATTTACAGGAATAAGATAGTTGAAGAAAAGAAGACACAAGGGTTATCAAGGGTTATAAAGGGGAATGAAGGGGAATCAAGGGAACTTAAATTCCAAATGCCAAATCCCAAAATCCAAACAAATTCCAATTTTCAAATTCCCAATGATGAAAAGGGGATGCTGAATCAAGTTCAGCATGACAGACAAAAGCGGGATTCGTTGCCATTTGCCTGCACTGGGATAAATATCAGCAACTCCAAGGTGCATATCAATGGGAACCAAATTGTGGACAATTTCCGGGGGATTTATACCTCAGGATGGATAACCGGGGAGGTAACGGACAATCTCTTTGATTCAAATGAGTTCCATGGCTTTGACTTCTTTGGCGATTCATTTGATATCCTGATTGCAAGAAATAATTTTACCAACAACGGCTGGTTTCCCTGGCCAGTTATTGAACTTGCCGGAATCTATCAGGGCTGGTATGCATACAAACCGGGCACAAAGATAGCCATCATCAATAATAGATTCTCCAGTAATAAAGTGGGTCTGAGTTTTGCTAAATATTATGAGGCAGTATCATCACCTGCGATAACAATCGTTGCCAATAACTCTTTCAATTATAATGTTGTTGGTCTCTATGCCTGTGCCGATGTCTATGCGAACCTTGAGGTAATCTTAACTCAAAATAATATCACAAATAATCGTTTGTATCAGGTCTGGCACAATGTGTCAAATAGTCAATTATTGAACCTTGGTAATCTTGAAAATCAGAGCACAATTGAAGATGGTAGGAATAGAATCTATGGTGGCGAACTCACAGGACCTTATTTCTTATGCAACCATTCCCAATTTCCGATAATGGCGCAGGGGAATTACTGGAATTATAATAATGCGGATTCAATTGATGGGCATATCTATGATGATGATGAAAATCCCAATTGTGGTATGGTTGACTTCAAATATTTCTCTTTCTGGGGTGAGATTGAGCCGGGGACTGTCTGGAGTGGTATTGTAAATATTGGTGGTGATGTAATTGTGCCGGAAGGGGTGACCCTAACGATTGAACCTGGCACCGAGGTTCGTTTTGCGGCCGGGATTGATGGCTCTCAAGGTGGGATTGATACTACAAAGGCGGAGCTGATTGTTTATGGAGAGATAGAGATAGCAAGAGGCAATTTGGGGCAATTCAAGGCACAGGGTGTATCAAGGGAGATAACGGGAGAAAAGGGGTTATCAGGGGAAATGGGAGAGAGGCAGACTCGGAGAGAAGAAGAGACGAAGAACAGGAGTGGAGTCCCTACTCCAGAAAAATTTCAAGGACATGACTGGGGGAAGGTCTATTTTACCTCGGATGCGTCCGAGCCAATGCCCGGGGACTGGTATGGGGTGAGGTTTGGCGAAAGTAAAGGACTAAAATCCAAAATGCCTAAATACCTAAAACGAGTAAGGGCAATTGAGGGCAATGCAGGGCAGTTGGGGATACAAGGGGGATTAAGGGGTATGAAGGGAGATGAAGGGAGATCAGGGGATGGTGAAGACGGGACTGAAGTCCCTACTCCGGGTTATTCAAAGTTGGAGATTAGGGATTGGGTAGTTGAGTATGGAGTAAAGGGAATTGAGATAACCGATGGCAATGAATTTGAAATAAAGGATTCAAAGATAGACTTCTGTTCAGATTGTGGTATAGAATTTTCTGGAGGGAAATTTGAGGCCAGGGATTGTAGTTTGAGCAATAATCGGACGGGCTTGAGGATTTCGGCACAGGATTTTACGGTAAAAGATTTTGTGGTAAATGTTAATAGCACAGGGATAGAACTCATCGGTGGTGAGGGCACAATAAAGAAAAACGAAATCTTTAATAATGATACCGGACTGGTGATTGCAGGTTTAACCGGCGATGTGAAGGAAAATCGGATTAAGGGAAATGGGATTGGAGTCTATATCACGGGTGAAAAGGGGAGAATAGGGATGAATAAGGGTGAAGAAGGGGAAAACTGTGAAAGGTTTAAGGTGAAAGGAGGAACGGAAGGCATAGATAGGACAATTGAGGGCAATTTAGGGCAGTTGGGGGAAGAAGGGATAGAAGGCTCAAGAGGGCTAAAGAGGGCGGAAAAGGGCAATTTAGGGCAGTTGGGGATACAAGGGGGATTAAGGGGTATGGAGGGTTATGGAGGGGATGGAGGCTACAAAAAAGGATATTTAAAGATTGGGAAGGAGAATATTTTTGACCATAATCTTTTGTATCATATCTACAATAATACACCGGATACAGTTGATGCAAGGCATAACTACTGGTATCCACCAGAGCCTGAATCAATTGCCTATTATATCTATGACTATTATGACGACCCCAATTTGGGTCCTGTAATATTTGAACCTGCCGCAAATAGACTTGCAGGTGGGCCCCAGGGAAACGAGATGCCGAAGCAAGTTCAGCAGGAGATAAGCATCAGTTTTGGTCCAAATCCGCGCGGAGACCTCATAATCAACTATAATCTTTTGAAACCTCACAGGATAGAGATCTCGGTCTATGATGTCTGTGGCAGATTGGTCTGGTGGGAAAAGGGAATGAAAGAGAAAGGGCAACATAATTTGGTAGTTAACAACCTTGCAAGTGGTGTCTATTTTGTAAAATTTGATTGTGAAGGGATTGAGATAAAAAGAAAGGTTATATTATTGACGCGTTAGTTGCGGTTAGGAAACCGCTCCCCCAGAATCGTTATTGTTATGAGGTTTCGCAGCCCGTATCGTCGTCAATCGGCACATCAATAAGGGAAATTCCCTTTGGCAAAATTTTGAATTGTGACACAGCCTTCAAGATATTCAAGGGGAGACTCCCTGAAACAAGTTCAGGGCAGGCCCTGAAAACCCTCGCTGTATAGCAAACATTTGTTTTGTGCAGAAATCCGATCTCGCACCGCCGTTCCTGAATATCTTGTCGTTTTTTTTCTTTCATAATGAAAAACTTCATTATCGGGTAATAGGAATTTTTGAAATTCCTATTACCTGAATCATACAACCCGTAATGTGAATCAAAAAAGTTTTCGCGGTTAGTAAACCGTTCTATGAAAATTGTAGGGGTCGCGGCTGGAAAACCGCTCTATCTTATGCAGAATTCAAATAATGTCCTAACTCCGAATCCGGTTGCACCCCTGGGTTGATAGAATCGGTCTTTTTCTGCAAACTCTTTGCTTGCAATATCAATGTGAATCCATTTTGCCTTTTCTACAAAGTGTTTCAAAAACATCCCAGCAGTAATCGGCGATGCAAGCCTGCCCCCAGAATTTTTTATATCCGCAACATCACTTTTTATCTTTTCGTCATACTCATCAAATAGAGGTAATTGCCACATTCGCTCACCGGTCTCTTTTGAGATTGATAATAATTTATCTATTAAATCCTGTTCATTGCCCATTACACCAGCAGTGATATCACCTAATGCAATTGCACATCCACCTGTTAATGTCGCAATATCAACGATTGTCTTTGCACCTTCTTTTTCAGCATAACAGAGTGCATCAGCAAGCGTCATCCTGCCTTCAGCATCAGTAGAAATGATTTCAATCGTTTTGCCATTCATCGCCTTTACGACATCTCCGGGTCTTGATGCCTTTCCTGAAGGCATATTCTCCACTGCCGGAATTATTGTTAAAAGATTTACTTTTGCATCTGCTCTTGCTAGTGCGAGCGTCGTGGCAAATACTACCCCACCACCGCTCATATCACCCTTCATTGCACCCATTCCTTCAGAAGGCTTTAATGAAATACCACCCGAGTCAAAAGTTACCGTTTTGCCAATCAAACTGATAAGAGGACCTTTTGCATTTTCATATCTTAAAACAATAAATCTTGGTTCATTATCACTTCCCTGGGCAACCGAAAGTAGTGCACCCATTTTGAGTTTTTCTATCTCTTTTTTATCCAGTACTGCTATTTTGATCTTCTCACTGAGCCCCAAATCCTTGATAATCTCTTTTACCTTTTTCTCAAACTTTTCTGGGGTAAGATTATTTGCTGGTTCATTTGTAAAGTCTCTTGCAATATTCTGGGATTGGGCAAGGATAGTACCTAATTGGACACCTTTTTTTATTTTTCCAATTTTTGTTTTGTCCATCTCAACAATAACGAATTCTTCAAGGGATTTGTTATTTTCAGTTTTTTTGTAGGCATTGAACTCATAAAGGGCGAGGATAGTGCCTTCAGCAAGTGCCTGACTTGCTAATTCAGGGTCAATTCCACCGATGCCTGCGCCGTGGAGAATCGTTCCTACTTTTTTTACCTTTGCCTTTTTTGCAGCCATTGCTGCGGAACCGCTTGCTTTTCGGATTTCTTCAATACCAAATTTATCTGATTTACCAAGCCCAACAACCATTACCTTGCTGGCTTTTAATTTTCCGAAGGTGGGAAAAACAATAGCCTCACCGAGCTTTCCGGTTATCTCATCTTTTTTTATCATCTCCGTAATAGCACCGGCCAATGCCTTATCAACAGCACCGGTGGCTCCACCCGGTATCTTCACACCTTCAAAAAGGTTTACAATTATCAGGTCTCCATCAAAATCAAGGATTGATTGGTTTGATATTTTTAAATCCATTTTATCTCCTTTTAAGACTTAAGTCTAATTATACACAAAACAATTCCATAGTCAACAATTATTTTAACATTCTGATTGATTTTTTTAAAAAATTATTTATAATATCCTGCGCAGGTGGATTGAAAATCCACAAAAAGGAAGAATAGAGATGGATAAGAAAAAAGGTGTGGTAGTTTTAGACAAAGATAAGGATTTGAGATTCCCGCATGTTTTGATTATTGACGCCTCGGCAGGCACCGGCAAGACTCACACTCTTACCCAGCGTTATGTCCAGTATATACTTTCAGAAGTTATTCCTTATAATGCCCCGGGCGATATCCTTGCAATTACATTTACAAACAATGCCGCAAGGGAGATGAAACAGAGAATTCTTGACTGGCTCAAGAAACTTGCCCTGGGCATTGATTGTGAGGAGAAAAGGCAGACACTTGAGCTTGTCAGTTTAAGCCCGGAACAGATGAAGAAAAAAGCAAAAAAAGTGTTGGATAATATTCTCAAACATTGGTCAGATTTTCATATTCAAACCATTGATAGTTTTATGAGCAGGATTTTGCGTTCCTCCGCTCATGAGATAGGCATACCTCTTGAGATCGAAATTACCGAATCCTATTCAGTGCTTGCTGATTCCGCCCTTGCTATTATTTTTAAGGATATTGGCGATAGAAATTTGCAAAGAGAATTGGAACAATTTCTTGAACTTTTAAACCAGGAGTCCAATTCATTTGTATGGAATCCGCTATCCAGAATAATTAAAAGGTTTACAGAATTTCTGAAAGAAGAAGGAAAGGTATTAGAGGAAATTGTTTTTGAAGATAATTTTGCCGAAATCAAAAAAAGGTTAAATCTTATTACTGAAATATATCAGAAGTTCTCGGAATTAGGATTAAAGGATACGATAAGAAATAGTCTGCGAAAGGCAGTTGAACAAAATGACATAAAGGAATTAATTAATGGGTTTAATATAGAAACACAATGGTTTGATAGGACAAGATTAAAAACCCTTAATGAAAGCGCGAAAAATCTCTGTAAAGATCTTCCCAAAATTGTTGAAGAACTTACTATTCTTTATTCAAATTCACATTATTTCCACTATGGTATTTTTTATGAAAAATTTAAAAATGCGTTGAATATTGAGAAAAAGAAAAAAGAAATTATCCATTTTGACGATATTAACAAAATACTTTCAGAATATATAAGGCGTGATAATGTTCCCGAAGTTTATTACCGTCTTGGTGATACCCTTTACCATTTTATGCTTGATGAATTCCAGGATACTGACCGTGTTCAGTGGGAAAATATTCAGCCTTTACTTTTTGAGGCTTATGCCAAAGGTGGGTCTTTCTTTGCGGTAGGTGATATGAAACAGGCGATATATCTTTTTCGTAAAGCAGATTATCGGATAATGAGAAACATTGTCCAGAAGATTAAGTTCCGGGAGCGTTATGAGAGTTCATATCTACCTGAGAATGTTATTGATAATGCTCGAATCATTCCTCTTGAAGAAAATTTCCGTAGCGGGAATGTTATACTTAGCTATGTTGATAATATTTTCAAAAATAAATTGAAACAGATTAAGGATGTAGTACTTCTCAGAGAGGACCGAACTGGCTTGACCGATTATGTGCAGACAACAAAGAAAGAATATCAAGGTTATGTAAAAACAATTATATTGAATAAAAGTGAAGAAGAATTAGAAAAAGATGTGCTCTTTGAAATATTAAACGATGTCCTTAAAAGATACCAACCCCGTGATATTGCGATTCTCGCCCACAAAAATAAACATATTGAGA
Organism: Caldifarciminota bacterium; assembly: GCA_965649105.1. Classification (GTDB taxonomy): domain Bacteria; phylum Hydrothermota; class Tepidihabitantia; order SM23-42; family JAOAFX01; genus JAOAFX01. The sequence goes on along the minus strand of CBFGJP010000024.1, from coordinate 15,510 downwards.
AGATTGTAGAATGGTTAACTGAGAAATCTGTTGATACTGCTTCTTTCAGTTCTTTGAACATCAAGAAGCGGAAGATAATAATGGAGATTGTTAATCTTTTGCAATTTCTTGATTCGCCCATTGATAATCTTAGTTTTGTTACTTTTATTACTGGCGATATTTTTTTAAATGCGGTAAATTCGCTGGGCAAAGAAATTAAGCGCGAAGATATATTTTCATTCATTATGAATGTCTCAGCCTTGAGGAGTTCTGGGACAAATCTTTATGTAGGATTTAGAGAAAGTCTTGAATTTTCTCCACTCTGGCAGATATTCTTTGAAGACATTTTTAACAAAGTGGGATATTATCCACTCTATGACTTAATCTCTGAAATTTACAGAACCTTCAAAGTCTTTGATAACTTCAAAGAAGAGGCAGGCTTTTTAGCAAGATTTCTTGAAGCGATAAGTCTCATTGAGACCAAGGGAATGAATAATATTAAAGATTTTTTAAAACTTGTTGCCGAAGAACAAGAGGAATCTATCCTTAATATAACGCTTCCTGATTATATTGATGCGGTCAAGGTTATGACATTCCACAAGGCAAAAGGGCTCGGTTTTCCAGTGGTTATAAATATGATATATGATGAAGGTGATAGACCTAACAATATGTTTTTTGATAAAGAAGATGAGCATCTTAAGATTTATTATATCATAAAGGGTTTCCGAGATAAGTCTTCAAAACTTGAGAGAATTTATAATGAAAAAACTCTGGATGAGTTGATTCAAAACCTTAATCTTTTGTATGTTGCCAATACCCGGGCAATGAATGAGTTATATAATATCGTAATAAAAAGAAATGATAGATACCACAATGTCTGCACAGATCTCTTTGAAGAATTTGAGAACGGCGAGAAAATTGCTCCGCTTGAAAAAGTAGTTAGCAGACCCGAACCTACAGATATCAAAATTCCTGAGCGTTGTGAAATAGAATTCATTGACCAGGAAGAAAAGAATTGGTCAATTATTCGGATTCTGGAAACAAAAAAGGGTGAGTTTTTCCATGAAATTCTGGCGCACATAGATTATGTCAGGAGCGATATTGATAAAAAACTGGACGAAGTTATTAAGCAGGTTTCAGTAAAATCAAAAGAGATTTATGAATTTCAACAGATTAAGGAAACGATTCTGAATTTTTTAAATCTTGATAAAGTAAGAGAATGGTTTAATGAAAGACCCGGTAGACAGGTCTATCGGGAAATAGAGTATACTAATGAACAAGGCTTGTTATACCGCATTGACCGTGTTGTGATTGACTCGGAAATTATCACAATTATTGATTTCAAGACGGGCACTGATGAGCTTGATTATTACTACACCCAATTAAGAAACTATATAAGAATCGTAAAAAATCTAAATCAGCAAAAAGAGGTGAAGGGCTATATCGTATTTATTGAGACCGGAAAGATAAAAGAGGTAAAATGAAAAATAATTATCTCCTTTCTCCGGGTTTAAATTTAATTGAGTTCACGGCGAATCTATTACTTGAAAATGCCGAAGAACTTTCGCGGAATATCGTCATTTTTCCGGGCAAGAGGCCCGGCCATTTTTTAAGAAAATATATTGCGGATAAATTAAATCAACCATTTATTCCACCCAAAATTTTATCAATGGATGAGTTTGTTGATTTTGTATATACTACTTATCTTGGTTACAATGACCGTATCGCAGGAGCAATAGACTGTGTGCCGATTATCTTCAATCTAAATAAAAATGAAAAATTGATTGAAAAAGAAGAACCCCGATTATATCTTGATGAATTCCTCCCCTGGTGTTTCAAAATATTCGGTGATTTTGAGGAGCTGTGTATAGAAGAAATAGACCCTTCAAAATTAAGAGAGATTGATGAGATTGCAGGTGAAAGTATCCCCCTCAGGATTAAAGAAAATTTAATTAAATTTTCGCGGCTTTATGAGTTATTTTACGAAGGATTAAAGACAGTTAATCTTTCCACCCGTTCACTTCGTTACCGAAAGGTTGCAACCGAAATTAGAAATACTGATTTTCAACCGTTTAAAAAAATTGTCTTTGCCGGACTTTTTGCCCTGACGAGGTCAGAAAAGAGAATGTTATCAGACCTTGCTAAAGATGAGAGGGTAATTTTTATCCTGCAGAAGGGGCCAAATATTGATGATACAATAAAGAGTCTTAAACTCGATGTTGTTGATGTAAAAATGGAAAAGGAACCTCCGACGATAAATTTTTATCAGGCGATGGATTGTCATAGCGAAGTCTTCAAACTTAATCAACTGATAAACAAAAAAAGAGATTTTGATTTTAGAGATGTGATTGTCCTGCCGCTTGCTGATTCACTTTTTCCCGTTGTTCAACATACCCTGGGTTATATTGGTAAAGATTATAATATTTCAATGGGCTATCCTATTTCACGCACTCCGGTCTATGCAATAATTCAGATTCTTTCTGAACTTATTGAAACCAGAGATGAGGATAGATATTATGTGCCTGCATACTTCAATTTTGTACTACACCCTTATGTAAAAAATATTTATTTTAATCGGGCAAGTTACGTTACAAGAATAATCTTTCATACATTTGAAGAGAAATTTATGGAAAATCAGAAAAGATTCATAACCTTGAATGAAATTGAACAAGATAAATTGGCTATTGGTGGTTGTTTACGAAAATTACAGAAATATGATAATCTCGGAATTGATGAAGATAAAATCAGAAATCATTTATGCCAAATCCATAATGTATTAATTAGACCTTTTGAAGATATAGAAAATATTGAGGACTTTTCTGACAAACTCTTGAATTTTTTCTCTTTTATATCAGAAGAAAGTCCGGCAAATTTACATCCATTCACAGTCCCTTTCATTAAGACGGTTCTTGAATCAATTTATGAGTTAAAAATTTCTAATTTGAGATCTGAAAGATTTAATGATGTCGGTAGTTATTTCAGATTAATCAAGAATTATTTGCGAACTATAAAGTATCCATTTCCAGGGACCCCGGTCAATGGACTGCAGATTCTGGGTTTTCTGGAAACAAGAAATATCAAGTTTGATACTGTTTATATACTGGATGTAAACGAAGGAATTCTGCCTGATGTTAAGAAAGAGGATAGCCTGTTACCAAATGGACTCCGTGCATATCTTGGATTGCCGACCTACGAAACACGCGAAAAAATCTTTAATTACTATTTTGAAACACTTTTATCGGGTGCAAAAGAAGTGCATATTTTCTATGTTGAAAGTGCAGATAAAGAAAAGAGTCGATTCGTTGAGAAATTAATTTGGGAGCAACAACAAAATGAGGGCAAACTCACTTTTGCAAAGAGTGATATATTCTTTAATGTTAAATTTTCTCAAAAAGAGCCCGCACCAATTAAAAAGACGGATGCTATGATTCAGGTTATCAAAAGTTCTTTAAATTTTACAGCCACGAGGCTTGATCGTTATCTTAAATGTCCTTTGAGTTTCTATTACAGTGAAGTTTTAGGTTTAGGTGCGAAAGAAGAGATAACAGGAGAGCCCGATGCAATGAAAACGGGCGGTCTTGTTCACAAAATCCTGGAAAGATTTTTTACTATTAAGATCGGTAAGTTATTGACAATAGCAGAAAGCGACTTTAAAATTATGGATGATATTGTAGAGGAAACACTAAAAGATGACTTTCAGGACTCAAGGGATGGGTTTATTTACTTAATCAAGATGCAGATAAAAAGACGGATGAAAGATGTGTTAAATTATCATCGGAAAGAGATATTATCAAAAAGAATAATTATAGAATGTGAAGGTAATAGGTCTCCAGTCTATAAACCAGGGCGTAAACCATTATCGCGATGCAATATTAAAGTGACTGATGGCGAAATTATACAATTGGTAGGAAAATTTGACCGGGTTGATAAAGAAGCGGATTTTTATTACATCATTGATTATAAAACGGGAAAAGATGCAGATATTCCAAGTATTGAAAGGTTTGATATAAAAAACCGCGAAGAATGGTTGAAGACGCTGAAATCCGTCCAGTTGCCGAGTTATTTAATTATCTACCTAACAAATAATCCAGATGTTAATGTTGAAAATATAAATGCCGGATTGATGCTATTAGGAAAGAAAGAGATAGAAGAGGTATATTTGTTTCCAGACGATATTACAGTGTCAGATAAAAAATTTGCTTATGAAAACTTTAAAAAGGCTGTGGTTTTGCTTATAGAAGAAATATTAAATCCGGACATACCCTTTGTGCCTGCCCAAGATATAGAATCTTGTGCAGGATGTGATTTTAAAGTTATGTGTGGAAGGCAATGGGTTGAAAAGAGCTGGTAACAAAAATGCCAATGATGATTTAAAATTTCTCTAACAGGTCTTTATAATATCTTTATCTGTGCAGGTGCCAAATTCAATCTGGATTGTAGTATGATTGATACCAAATTTTTCAGCGAGTAAATCTTCAATTTTTTTGATAATTACAGTAACCTCGCTCGTCCGATAATCTTTACACACATCTATATGCCCTTCAAAATGAATGTCCTTATCAGTCATCTGCCAGATATGGACATGGTGGAGATTATGGACTTCAGGAATACTTTCAATTGCGTACTTGATTGCTATCAGGTCAATTCCTTCGGGTGTTGACTGCATAAGAATATTAACCGTATCGCGGACAATTAGATAACTTTCGCGCAAAATATAAATACCAATTGCTATCGTCAAAATCGGGTCAACGACATAAATATTAAAGAGTTTTATTAAAATACTGCCTACGACGACAGCAATTGATGATAGTGAATCTGTTACAAGATGGAGATAGGCTGATTTAATATTAAGGTTATGCCCTGCATCTTTTCTTAATAGAAACACTCCGAAGAGATTGGCAAAAAGACCGATTATTGCGATGGCCATCATTAAATTGCTGTCAACGGGATGGGGTGAAAAAATGCGGGTAATTGCCTCTTTGAATAAAAAGAAGATGATTATTATCAGAATCGAGGCATTAAACAATGCCGCAAGAATTTCTGCCCGTTTATATCCGAAGGTCTTTTGAACTGTGCTTTTGCGCTGGCTGAGGCGCAGGGCAAAATAACTTATGAGTATTGCGACACCATCGCTAAAATTGTGGAGTGCATCAGAGATCAAAGAAAGGCTGCTGGATAATAAACCACCGACAATCTCGGAAATTGTAATAAAAAAATTTAAGAAGATTACAAAAATAATATTTCGAGTATTGACGCTATGACAATGATGGTTATTCATCAAGAGATTATATTCTAAATTTTTGTATGGTCAAGGATATTAAGGGCTGGAATTCATAATTTTTTTATGGGTATTGCATTGTCAACGAATTTTATCTATAATTAAATCAATGAAAGAAATCCTGACCATCGTTGGTCCCACCGCAGTTGGTAAGACAGAGATTGCAATCAGGATTGCGGAGCATTTTAATGGTGAGATAATCTCTGCAGATTCAAGGCAGGTCTATAAATATTTAAACATCGGAACAGCCAAACCAACGATAGAAGAAAGGAAAAGAGTGGCTTTTCACCTCATTGATTTTTTGAATCCAGATGAAAATTATTCTTGTGGTCAGTTTGCCCGCGATGCGGAGCAGTTGCTGGGAGGGTTAATTTCAAAAAATAAAATGCCAATCTTATGTGGAGGGACCGGACTATACATCCGCGCATTATTCAATCCCCTTCATCAATTACCTCAGGCAGATAAAAGATTGAAAGAAAGATTGCAGAACATCCTGAACGAAAAGGGTCTTGATTATCTTTATAAAAGATTGTTGACGGTTGATCCAGAATGGGCAAAAAGGGTTGGTCCCAAGGATAAGCAGCGGATTTTAAGGGGGCTTGAGGTATATGAGATTACCAAAAAGCCCTTGAGTGAATTGTTCAAAGGCAAAAAACAGAGTCCAAAGTATAAGCCTAAATACCTTGGTTTGGTTTTACCCCGTGATGATCTATATAAAAGAATTGATGAGCGTTATGATATGATGATTAAAAATGGTCTTGTAGATGAAATAAAAAATATCTTAAATATGGGTTTTAAATCTGATTGTTATGGACTGAGAACAATCGGATATAAAGAGATTGTGAAATATTTGAACGGTGACTGGGACCTGAAGACCGCTATAGAAAAGGCAAAAAGACATACCAGGAATTTTGCCAAAAGGCAACTTACCTGGTTTAAAAAAATCCCTGATGTGAACTGGTATAATCCAGATGATTTGGTTATTGGAGATAATTTAATAAATTTGGTTAAGACCCTTTTAGGTAGTAGATTTTAACTTTTCCTTTACTATACTTTCTACTAAATCAATCTCCTGTTCTATTGTTAAATTTGTAGTATCTATAACTATCGCATCATCGGCCTTTTTTAATGGTGAATGCTCTCGTTTTGAATCATAATCATCGCGATATTTCAAATTATTCAGTGATTCTTCAAATTCTATTTTCATTCCTTTTTCCAACAATTCCCTTCTACGACGTTCAGCCCTGACTGATAAATCAGCATCCATAAATATCTTAACCTGTGCCTCTGGAAATACCACGGTCGTCATATCCCTCCCTTCACATACTATATTTTTGCCCTGAGCAATCTTCCTTTGCTTTTCTACCATCCAATCACGCACTTCTTTGATTGCTGAAATTGGTGAGACAAATTCATTAACTTCAGGTGACCGTATCTCTTTACTCACATCTTCTCCGTCAAGCATAATCTTGAGGTCATCTTCTTGTTTGATTAAATCAATTGCAGTATTTTTTAACAATTCAACGATTAATCTCAAATCAATATCTTCAGACCTACCCTTTTTTGTACGCAGATATTTTAATGTGAAGGCGCGATACATTGCCCCGGTATCTAAGTAGAAAAAATTTAATCTTTTTGCTACACCCTTTGCAGTTGTGCTTTTACCGGAACCTGCCTTGCCATCAATGGCTACTATGAAACCAGCCATTAAATTTCTTTGAGACCTAATTTTGAGTAATATTTTTTATAAAAATTCCGATATTCACCACTCTGGGCATTTTTAAGCCATTTTTGATTTTTGCGGTACCATTCGATCGTCCTTTTTATTCCAGTCTCAAAAGAGGTTTTGGGATGCCAGCCAATCTGGCGCCTTATTTTATTCAGGGACAATGAATATCTTCTGTCGTGACCCGGTCGGTCTTTTACAAATGTGATCAAACTTTCAGGTTTATTTAATAATTTCAGAATAAATCTTACAACGAATAAATTTGTTAATTCATTTTCACCACCAATATTATAAATCTCGCCAATCCTGCCGCAATGAAATACAAGATCAATTGCCTCGCAATTATCTTCAACATATAACCAGTCCCTGACATTCATACCGTCACCATAGACAGGAACCTTTTTATTGTTCATTGCATTCAGGATAACAAGGGGAATGAGTTTTTCCGGAAATTGATACGGTCCATAATTATTGGATGAACGCGTAATAAGAACAGGTAATCCATGGGTTTTATAGTAAGAGACGACAAGGGCATCAGCACCGGCTTTACTTGCGGCATACGGGCTTGAAGGGTCAAGGGGGCTGTCTTCCCGGAAACTACCTCGCAGGATTGAACCATATACTTCATCGGTTGAAATCTGGAGGAATTTTTTGACATTATATTTCAAAGAGAGATTTAATAATACACCGACTCCAATAACATTTGTTTTTATAAATGGTGCAGGGCTCATTATGCTGCGGTCAACATGGGTCTCTGCTGCAAAATTAATGACTGCCTCGGGTCTAAATTTTTCAAATACTCTCCGCATTACCGAGGCAGAACTTATATCGGCACGGACAAAATGATAATTCCCTTTCTTCTCAAGTCCTTTTAAATTTTCGAGATTACCAGCGTAAGTAAGTTTATCCACATTTAATATTTTATAATAAGGATGTTTGCAGTTAAAATAACGGATAAAATTAGAGCCAATAAACCCACAACCACCAGTGATTATTACCCTCATAATTTCGGATTTCGGACTTCAGATTTCAAATTTAAAAAATTATCCATCTTTCCTCGCCCAGTCATAAGGGATGTCTGAGTTGTGCGGGGGCTTGCGGTATTCATCAGGATTTTTATAATTATAGCATTCAGTAACAATATTCAGGATAATGCATTCTTCTTCGCTTATGCACTTGAATCCATGCCATAATAGTTTGGGAATATGCACAAGAATATGGTTATGTTCTCCAACATAGAACTCGTTTATTAAACCTCTCGTTGGACTATCTTCACGGTCATCATAAAGGACAATTTTTGCCATCCCCTTGATGACTGTCATATTATCATTCTGGAGTTTATGATAGTGCCAGGCTTTGACCACTCCGGGATAGGCAGTAGTTATATATACCTGCCCGAATTTCTCGAAGGCTTCATCGTCATTCCTGATCACTTCCATTAATCTGCCACGCTCATCCGGTAATAACCTCAGAACCTTTATTTTTACTCCATATATTAATTCTTTTCCTTTGAATCCAATCAGGTCTTTCATTCTACAATCTCCACAAAACTCTGGTCGCCAAGATAAAAACGATGGCAGCGTGGTGAGGTGTTGGTTTGGTTTATTATCACATTCTTGCCGATTATTGAGCGGTCAATTCTCTTTGTCAGGTTCTGAATCTTTGCCCCTTCCATAATTACACTACATTCAACTTCAGAATTTACTATAATAACATTGGCACCAATTGATGTGAATGGACCAATAAACGAATTTTTTATATGCACATTGTTTCCTATAACTACAGGACCACGAATAACACTTTTTTCAATTTTTGCGCCACTAAATATGTTTATCCTTCCACTTATTACCGTATCAATCAATGTTCCCTGATTTGAAGGTTCAATATCTTCCAGAATCAGAAGATTGGCTTCTATTATATCTTCTGGTTTGCCTGTATCCTTCCACCAGCCCTTAACCCGGTCTGAAAACACATTGAATTTATTATCAAGGAGCCACTGGATAGCATCGGTTATCTCAAGTTCATTCCTCCAGGAAGGCTTAATATTGTCTATGGCAGTAAAGATATTTTTATTGAACAAATAAACACCAACCAGGGCTAAATTTGACGGTGGCTCTTTCGGTTTTTCTATGAGTTTTTTTACAATACCTTTTTCATCAACGACGGCAACACCAAACTCCTGGGGATTACTTACTTCGGTTAAAAGGATCAGGGCATCGGGCTTATTCTTATTAAATTTTTCTACAAAATCTTTTACTCCTTCTTTTAAGATATTATCACCGAGATACATAATGAATGGTTCATCTCTGAGAAAATCTTTTGAAACTTTTATTGCGTGTGCCAGACCTAAGGGTGCAGGTTGATAGATATATTCAATTTTTATATTCCATCTTGTTCCATCGCCAACAATATTTTTTACTTCTTCTTTTGTATCACCGACAACGATGCCAATTTCTTTTACCCCAGCATTGACAATAGATTCAATACCATAAAATATTATGGGTTTATTTGCTATTGGTATGAGTTGCTTGGCACTCGTATAGGTCAAAGGTCTGAGTCTTGTACCAAGGCCACCTGATAATATAAGTCCTTTCATTTTAATTTTTTGATTATAACTATAATCTGGCAAAAGTCAAGTTATTTTTGCAGGGTTTCAAGAGATGGTATCCACCCTTAAAAAAATTCTGGTTGAAAAAACAGGAAAGTTTATAGCCCAGCAAAAAATTTTGAAGTCAGGTAGTCAATATTACAAATGAAGTATTATGTTTATTATCTTAAAAACGCCACCTTCTCAATCTTATCATACCCTTCGGTATCCAATCGGGCAAAGTAGATGCCTGCAGGGAGACTTTTAGTAGTTATCAACAACTCATTTATGCCCGTCTGTGATTCTTTTATATCCCGTGAATAGACCAGCCTGCCACAGACATCATAGAGTTTGATTGAGACCCTGCGCGCATCCGGTGAATTGAACCTGATTCTTATCATCCCTTTTGTCGGATTCGGATAGATTCTATCAAAATAGAATGGTTTGGCAAGTTGTGTCTCTTCACCCTGCGGACCGGAAAGATTGCTGGTATAAAATTCTTCTAAAGGAAATTCATATAACCCAATCTCACTCAAGATGACCCGCTTGCCCTTGAGTTTTGATATATCAATAATTATCTCACCGTCACTGTAGCTATTCGGTGGCAACCATGCCGAGGTCCTCTTTAAATGATTTGGTGTAATAAATATTGTATCTATTCCCGTTCCATCAACAATCAGTGTTTGAATGATACGCCCAATACCATTTTTTTCTGGCTCGTAGCGTCCATCTTCAGATGGACGATAATCATCCCTGATAGCCTGATACCTAAATGCCTTTGTCCCTTTTGACAAATAACACACACATCTCTCACCCTGCCATAAGATATGTCCATTTCTTTCCGCATCAATCGCAACTGAAGGCATTATGCAAAAGATATTTGTAAACAATGTTTCAATAATCGCACCGCTGAAATCTGTTCTTTTGAATTTCATATAGATTAAATCACCATAATTTGATGGCAATTCATAGTATTGCGTAAAGACAATATGCACCGTGTCTTTATCATCACAAACCATTGATGGTGGAGAAATATTTTCTACCGGCAGAACTATTGTATCTGGTGGTCCCCAGCTTGATGTCCAGTATGTATAGGCAAGATTTGAACCCGAAGACCAGCTCACACAGGGATTATTGGATTGACACAACCCTAATGTAGGATAAAATCCCCCTTCACCCACCATCTCAGGCATTCCAAAGGTCTTGCCTGAATCTTGCGAATAGCAGGAGTATATACCACCCGGAATAGTAATACCTTCATTTGCATAGACAAAATAGACTCTGCTTCCGGTCGGGCTTGAGACAATCTTCCGACCGTTGTTATACGCGGTGGCCAGGGCAAAGTCTGAGGCAATAAAAATTGGCACAATCACTGTGTCCTCATTTGAAAAACCACTCTCGTTTCTATTCGTATCAACCGCACTAACCACATAATAATAAGTCTTACCCAAATAAATCATAGAATCAATATAAGTCGTATCGGGCTTGAATACTGAATCCAGCGGATTTGTATAATTCCCAGAAATCTCTGAACGATATATCCTGTATAACTTAAGGTCACCATCAGGGGATGCCTGCCATATTAAGGAGACTCTTTGATTTATTGAATCGTAACTTGCAACAAGATTTGTCGGCACAGCCGGGGGAATATTATCAATAAATACTGAAACTTGATTGGAAAAACCACTCTCGTTATTAAGATTATCATAGGCTGTAGCCACATAATAGTTCATCCCTTCTAATGGCAGGGTATCAATGAATGTCGTCTCCGGCACCGAAATTGTCGCATAAGGCGTCAGGCTGTATTGGTAGGGCACACTTGAGCGATAAATCTTATATCCTGTAAGGTCAGGCTCGGTATTTCGCCTCCAAGTAAGTTTTGCTTTCTTTGCTGGCGATTTCCCTCCAATTACTTCTCCTTGAAGATTCTTCACCACTGCCGGCGGGGTCTTTAGGGTATCGCCAATGTATAGATAGATTTCATTATCATGCCCATCCCAGGCATCATAGACCACAAGGCCCTGATGCATTCCAATCCGATAGCTATCTGAGCTTCTTTTTAATAACTTTGTAATCTGTTGCCCATCATAATAAACTGGATAATATATAGTGTCCGGCGGGTCCAATTGGAGCCATACCGCCTGGTTGTTCTCTACCTGCCAATTCCATACCACAAAATCACTTGTTGAATACCCACTAACCAGAATGTTATCCTCCCAACCATCATAATAATGAAGGCGCTGGAGGCCGGTAACACGATAATAATCGTGCCACAGCAGATCACCATTCTGTATCTCGGGCCAATAGATGCCATAATCAATATAGGGTAAAACACTCAATTGCCGAGCCCCTGCCCCATCGTAAACCCAGACTGCAATCGTTAAGGTATCCCTATTCCAGGTATATCTCATCCAGGCTGATTGTCCCTGTGAGACAGAAGGCATCGCATTTATACTACTATCCATAAAACTGGTGAGATTCATTACTCCAAAATCACCCCGCAAATATATATCCTTGGTATATACCGCCCGATTATCTTGTAAAAAGCCAATATTCTTCCGGGCATTTTTAAGACCACGCTCAAACCAGAGTGGAAGGTCACCATCCTTGAGACCATAACGACTATCACCTTTCAAACTTGTCGTCTTCCCATGCTCCCAGACAATCATACTCCCATCAATATCAACATTACGACTGAAACCCTCCTTCACAGTATAGCTATCAAGCAATGATAAACCTACACCAGGTTGATAATATTGAACCCAGATCGTATCTGGATATCCTCCATCCCAACGAATTGTAGAATACATTGCTATTCCACCGGAATCAAAATCATATTGATTGCGGAAAAGACCTTCGGCGACAATTAACTGGGTAGAATTCCCATCCCAATACCATATTCGGTCCCCGGTACTAACCTCCTCCCTCCAGGCAACCCGACCATTCCAGAGTATCGGCCAGTTGTGAAAACCATCTGTAGTAATGTTGAGCAATGAGGTATTATGGGATGTAAGGTCATGGAGTTTAAGGTTGCTATTTGTAGAGGAGAGCACTTCTACCCAGGCAATCTTATCACCATATATCTCTGGTCTGATGTCCATTATGTCGTTATCGGTTATTTTGATTACCCCAACTGTAAACTTCCAGGTATAGGCAATCCCCCTTCCCTTACTTCCTTCAATACTCTTCCCTGCTAAATCAGTTACACTATCGTTTAGAATTACTTGAACCTCGTCGTGGAATTTGAATGAATCCACCTCCAAAATGAGTTTATATAGACTATCAATATAGGTGATATTCTTGATGGGGTAATAGTAAGTGGTATCAACCAAACTTCGGATTCTGATATTTGTTGCATTAAGCGTTGTCGTGTCCATCGCCTCGGAGAAAATGCACCAGACCTCTTTCTCATCCTTGGCAATCCAGCGATACCAATTCGTTGGATAAATCACCTTTACCCTGGGATTGAAGTTGTCAACATGGACACGAACTGTCTCTGAATCACAAGGATTTGTGCTTGGCCGACATATATCCCAGGCCTTAATTTTTACATAATAATAGCCATCCTTGAATTTCGCTACTTCAATTGATTCCGCTGGTGGTTCATACCACTGGCGATTGATATGCTGTTTTGTATTCCAGTATTGATTTGCCGTATCAGAAAAGGGGGCATTTGTAACCCAATAGTAGAATCTCCCATTGTTCCAATCAGTGCTATCATGATAAACTAAATGATACCGTGCATAAGGATCGTTTAATGGCAAAGAATCAAATTGATATGAATTTATCGCGCCAGGAATCGGATTGCCCAAGGTATCAAGGATTTGGTATTGAATTTTGTAAATACCCATACCCCTGCCAGCACCTGCACCTGTCGTATCAACCCTTGGGTCATAGACTCTGACTACAATATCAACTGAATCATTTAAATTGTTCTTGTCCAGATGCACACCACTCCCTTGACGCTTAAAACTTATTGACTCAATGATAGGGGGAGCAGTATCAATAAATGGACTCAATCCTGTGGGTCGTAGGGGATTGATGCGTACTCCATTGCTATCTTTTTCAACAAAGTGGCAATGAGCCTTAGAACCTATAACTCGCCCAATAGTATCAACAAATGCGGTTACATAAGTAGTATCCGGTATTCGATGTTTTAGATGGATATACCAATATCTATTATGTTTATCATAAACCCCATTATTGAGAGGATTAGGGTCATCCCATCTTATTATAGTATCCGAGGTTAAAGAGTAAACTAAGTAGTAACTATGAAGTGAATCATTAGTTTTAGGCATAATATCTACCCCCGTATGAAATCGGTTGCCTCTGCTTTCTCCAAGAGTAGCAATAATCTTATGTTGTTCACCAAATGGTTGCATTGGATAATCATACGCTAATGCTTGAATTCCAATGAAAGCACTAAACATTAATACCAAAATTCTGATGGACTTCACTGGGCACCTCCTATTATTTTATAGCAATAGAATTTATTTCCATTATGAATAAGAAGATGACCATCATCTACGAATCTTACATTTGGGGTAGTATAGGGCAGAGTTGTAAACTCTCGTCGCCAGATAACGTTTCCTTTTTTATCAAAGAGGAATAATGTAGAGAGAGTACCAACGGGATTTTCTCGTTTGCCCTCACCATCAGCAGCAACGATAAAATTACCTCTGTCAGAAACAGCAAGTGCAAAGAAGCTTCTATCAGCACTCAAAACGAAACTCCAGAGACTATCGCCATTTTCAGTATCAAAATATAAAATTCGATTTAGCGGTCCAATAGCTGCAATGTATCTACCATCGGAAGAAAATGTTTGCAAATATCCCACTCCTATATGTTTTTGCCATAATAATGTCCCATCATTAGAGAATGTGAAAAGTGTATTAGCAAATCCACCCCGCGCACAAATATACCTTCCATTATCAGAAATACAAACCTTACTTGCGGTAGTCCAATTAGTAAATTTTTTTCGCCAAATTTCTTGTCCCGTGCTATTATAAAGTATTACATGAGCATCTTTATTATCAACGTCATAAACATTGAAAACAATATAATCATTTTGCGAGACATCTATAGCACCTGTGCTCATTACTTCATTTTTTGACGGTATTATTAATAATGTATCAATAATAGTTTCTTTATTCCGTAACGTAACCGGGCTCCAGCTCATATAACCTTCAGCAGATAAGTATAGTCCTGTGGAAAGGAGCCAAAATGGTCTTGCATTAAGTTCTTGTTGTTTCCAACGGAGGACACCATTAATATCGTACAAAACAAAGGATACTTTATCTATCCAATCTGAATTTGGCCCTTGCACGACTCCTAAATATTGTTCATTTTTTGACTTTAAGATATATGTCGTGACTCCCCATATCCAATTACCAGCACTATCTCTATTAGGAGGCGAAGCAAAATCTATTTTCCTAAGGCAATCTCCTTCTGTATCATTAAAATATAAAGTATATTTGGACCTTCCAGCAGTAGAGATAAAACGTAACACTACTTTATCTTTTTTATTTAATTGAGCAATGTAATCTACTATTGGCTCGGTGAATTCCTTTTCCCATACCAATTCCAGTTTTATTTGTGATTCTCCTTGAGCGGTATCCTTCTCTTGTGCATAAAGCCCAAGGTTTATTGCCATTAAGGCAATGGTTGTGGTTAAGATAAAATTACGCATAAAGCCTCCTTGATTTCTTGAAAATTTGATTTGTTAAAAGATAAACAAAAATCTGTTTTGTTAAACTTGGGGGGGGTATATACCATAAATCTGAAGTCTTTTGAAATTTTTAATTTCATTATGGTAAGTTATATCATAAATTGTCCAATGTCAATAGGCCGATTTAAATCAAAAATAATCTTACCGAAAGTGGGTTATTTAATCAAAATAGAATATCTTACCCAACCACTTGAAAACATAGGCACCCCTGG
>CBFGJP010000023.1:0-30462 GCA_965649105.1 Caldifarciminota bacterium | reverse complement strand
GTAAATACCCATCATCCAGAACCGATGAATATCTTCACTTCGGTGCCAGGCATTGGCGAACTGTCCGCCGCCAACTTCATCGCTGAAATGCCCACTATTGATACCATTCCTTCTCATAAAAAGATCATTGCCGGCACAGGAATTGACCCAATCATTCAGGAATCCGGAAAATTCAAAGGTCAATACAGAATCTCTAAACGAGGTAACCGCCATCTGCGTCGGACACTTTGGCAGATGACCACGGGCGCTATCTTCTACACCAATATGTTTCGCACCTACTACGAACGGAAAAGGAAACAAGGAATGAAACATAAAAAAGCCGTCATCGCCACAGCAAATAAACTCCTGCGCGTGCTCTATACTCTGCTCACCCAAAAAATTACCTTCTCTGATATTCGTCATCCTGAGCTACCTCCAATTCTGGCGCCAATTCTTCATAGTTGACTCCTTAAATCAAATACCTAAATGCCAAAACACCTAAATACCTAAAACCTTCATGATGTGATTATCAAATAAATGCCACCGAGAATCACAAGGACGCCGCAGATTGTCTTCACAATGGATATACCTTTAGACTTTTCTGACCAGTGGAGATAACCTTCAATCGTTTCAGTGAGTGTTCCCGCAAGGACAATTACTGAACAGTGTCCAATTGCATAGGCAAGGATGAGCGAGATTGCATAACCAAGTTTTGTTGAGGCGACAGTAAAGACAACGCCGAGCATCGGCGCCATATAAGCAAAAGTGCAGGGACCTAATGCAACCCCAAAAATAAGCCCGATAATAAATGCACCCAATAAACCCTTTTTGCCAACACTCACTCCACCGCCGGAAAAAGGCAGGGGGATTATGCCAATTAAATGCAATCCAATGATAAAGAATACGATTGCGACAACATAATTTCCGGTCCTGCCAATGTCACCCATCATTCTACCCAGAAGAGCAGTTACCAATCCAACAAGACCAATTGTGATGAGTATGCCAAGGGCAAAAATTAGAGAGATTAAAAATGCCCTTTTTACACTTATCTTACCCTGTTCGCTGATATATCCGACAACAAGTGGAATGCTTGCCAGATGGCAGGGACTCAAGATAATGCTCAAAATTCCCCATAAGAATGAGGCAGAGATTGCAATTAAAGGATTTTGTTCAAGTGCCTTTGTAAGCCAGGTAAGGAGTTCAAGCATACTATTCTATCCCCAATTTTTTAAGTTGTGCTACAATATCCTGTTCCGGCATAAATCCCTGGTGTCGATAGACCTCTTTACCTGAAGAATCAAAGAAAATCTGGGTTGGTATCATCATTATTTTGTATTTGCGGGCTAGTGAAGCATATTCACCAACATCAAGAATAAGAATTTCCGCCTTACCTTGATATTCCTTCTGCAACTTTTCAAGTATGGGCTGCATCATCTTGCAGGGAATGCAGGTTCCCCTGCCAAAATCAGCAAGGACCGGCCTGCCTGATTTTAGTGCCTTACTCAATGGATTATCAGCCGTGAGCGCCTCCTGTTCTTTTATCCATTTCTCATTACGCACAATCTTTGCCTTTGCCTTGAGGTCATTTATAAGTTTCTCAATAACCAAGCGCTGTTTTTCTTCTATTGCCATTGGCCTTAATTGCTCTTTTACTGATTCATAGTCTTTGTTTGGTAACTGATCTCTGTATTGATTGAAGAAGTCCTTCAATTCATTTTCACTAATCGTAACATTTGAAGCAATTTTTCTCAATAGTAAATTTACCATTATATCTTCTTTCTTATCTGGATTCTGTTTGGCATATTCTTTGTAATCTCCATCCTGGTCAATTTTTTGTCTTTTTGCCTCGCGTATCAATAACTGCCTGGTTATCAGTTCTTCAAGAAATCCAGGTTTATCATCTTTGTAGTATTCCTTAATCTGTGATGGCATTACATTGAGCATACTATCAAGCTGCTTTTTTGTAATTTTATCATTATTTACAATAGCAAGAACATCCTCGGTCAATGCAGGTGGGTCTTCAGGATTATTTTTTATGTTAACCTGTGTCAGGGTATCTGTTCTAACAGTATCCTTCTTCACAACTTCCGGTTCTTTATCTTCCTGATTATTTTTGATAACCGTATCCTGAGTTGGTATTTGAGTCTCTGAAACAAAGTCTTGTTTTTCGGGTTTTTTAGTGCTGGTCGTTATCACAATTACAATAATAACAAAAGCAGTAATAAGCGCAATTATTGGTAAATATCTTTTTTGATTTGCCATTATGCCTCCTTATAATATCTCTTCTTTATCCACAATGCGACATTTACAAGAGAAATCAACACAGGAACTTCAATTAAAGGTCCAATGACTGCTGCAAAGGCCTGTCCTGATTTTATGCCAAAAACAGCAACCGCCACGGCAATAGCCAATTCAAAGTTGTTTGAAGCTGCGGTGAATGAAAGCGTTGCGCTCTGCGCATAGTTGGCACGAAACCTCTTGCTCATATAAAAAGAGATTAAGAACATAGAAATAAAATATATGAACAGAGGAATTGCAATTCGTACTACATCAAGAGGAATTTTCACAATGAATTCACCTTTCAGCGAAAACATTACAACAATGGTAAATAGCAGGGCGATGAGGGTAATCGGACTGATGGCAGGAACAAATTTCTTTTCATACCACTCTTTACCTTTTATCCTTAAACCAATAAATCTGGAAAGAATACCTCCAATAAAAGGTATCCCAAGATAGATAAAAACACTCTCAGCAATCTGCCCGATGGTGACATTAACCTCCACGCCACTTAACCCTAGCAAGGGGGGAAGTACGGTAACAAAAATATATGCATAAATGGAATAGAATATCACCTGAAACACTGAGTTAAAAGCGACCAATCCTGCGCAATATTCAGTATCTCCTTTTGCCAGATCATTCCATACGATCACCATTGCTATACAGCGGGCAAGGCCAATCATAATAAGTCCTGTCATATATTCAGGATATCCCCGCAGAAAGACAATTGCCAAAAGAAACATCAAAATGGGTCCAATAATCCAATTCTGCACGAGTGAAAGACCAAGTACTTTGTAATTCCGAAAGACTCGTCCCATTTCTTCATATTTCACTTTTGCTAAAGGAGGATACATCATAAGAATTAAACCAATCGCAATGGGAATATTGGTTGTGCCAATCTGAAACCGATTCCAGAAATCAACGATGCCTGAGAAGAAGTAACCCAAACTCACACCAATAAACATTCCTAAAAAGATCCATAAAGTCAGAAGACGATCTAATAAAGAAAGCCCCTTTTTTTTATTCATTTAGCCTCCATTCGTTTGCATCCGCCTTTATCCGTCTAAATCCGTTTCCATCCGTTTGAGTTATATTTTTTTTAAAATAACAATCCATACAACCATCCTACGACTGATGAAAGGAGGATAATTAAAATAATATAAGTAATCGTCTTTTTCACACCCATTATACTACTGATGACAAGCATACTGGGCAGACTTACTGCTGGTCCTGCAAGCAAGAGGGCAAGTGCGGGACCCTTTCCCATACCGCTGCCCAAAAGACCCTGTAGGATGGGCACCTCAGTCAGGGTTGCAAAATACATAAAGGCACCTGAGATTGCAGCAAAGAAATTGGCAAAAATAGAATTTCCACCAACGAGTATTGCAATATATTTAGAGGGAATTATCCCCGCATCAGTATTAGGCCTTCCCAGCAGAAATCCCGCAA
The DNA here is from genome assembly GCA_965649105.1 of Caldifarciminota bacterium. Lineage (GTDB taxonomy): Bacteria > Hydrothermota > Tepidihabitantia > SM23-42 > JAOAFX01 > JAOAFX01. The sequence continues at coordinate 26,757 of CBFGJP010000023.1, read as the reverse complement.
CCATAACCCCGGCAAATAATAAAGGTAGAATCTGCCTGGCAAATGTCCAGGTTGATAATACCCAGTCTCTTCTCTCATCCGCATTGAACCATTTGAAGATAATCACAAACATTATTATCAAAAATATTAAAACAAGATACCAGTGAATATTATAAACTGCATTCCAGAATCCAACCGTCTCTTTTGGTTTTGCCCAGGCAGCAAAGATAAGAATAAGTATTAATGAAAGAAAATATAAAATGTTCTGCCCCAGTGAGCGCCCGTTTATTGTTGCTGATTCAGTTTCAAAAGAACCTTCTTCTTCAACTTTTTTATCTGGATAAATCAATGCCATCAAAAGTCCAATAAGAATTGAGAACAAGACTGCTCCTAAGGCACGGGCAATACCGAGTTCAGCACCGAGGATTCGGGCAGTCAATATGATCGCCAGAACATTTATTGCTGGACCTGAGTACAAAAATGCGACGGCCGGTCCAATTCCGGCACCACGGGTATATATTCCGGCAAACATTGGTAAGACCGTGCAGGAGCAGACCGCAAGGATAGTGCCTGAGACCGAGGCAATACCATAGGCAAGGATTTTATTTGCCTTTGCCCCGAAGTATTTTATAACCGCCTCTTTGGATATGAAATTACTGATTGCACCAGCAATAAAGAAGGCAGGGATCAGACAGAACAAAACATGCTCCCGGGCATAATCCTGAATCATAAAAAATGCCTCAAGAATTGCACCCTGAATCCGCAATCCATCAAGAGGCAAAAAGTAAAGTATGAGAAAAACAACGATGAAAATCAATAATCTTGTCCGTTCTTTCAATTTACCTCACTTTCTTACCATTTCCTTTAATAATTCACTTTTCTTCTTCAAATTTCCAACCACACATTCTTCAAGCATATCAATTATTTTAAAGATACGAGGGTCGGTGACTTCATACCAGACTTCAAGCCCCCGTTTTTTACACTGCACAATTCCAGCGCTTCTCAAAATCGCCAGATGGTGTGAGACATTTGATTGTTCAGCACCAAGTTCAAGAAGCATTTTGCAGACACAGCAAGGACCCCTGCGTAATCTCTCTATTATCCGTAACCGCAATGGATGTGCCAGGGCATTTAAAACGCTCGCTTTTACTTCCAAAACATCATCTTTCATAAGATTCTTCTATCCCTTTTTGCATTTTAAATAAACCTTTGGCATCAAAATTTAGACAAATAAGTTTCATACTAGTTTATGATTATATCTAAATATTGTCATATGTCAAGAATTTACTTAAAATAATTTAAAGCGGAGCAAAATGATTTTCCTTCCAACTCCAAAATCTCTATGCCATAGTACTTGACACATATCTTGATATTTGTATACTTACTATGTGGTGTATATATTGATTTAAAATTAATAAGGAGGCATCATGGAAATTGTAGTCTTTGATAAAATTAAAAAAGGCCGCCACTTAAAAAAATATATATTGGTTTCTGTTTATATTGTATTCTATATCTTAGCGTGTGGGGGTAATATTCTTGGTGCTAAATATTATCGGCTTTTAGAAAAAGAACGGAAGTTGTATCTGGGTCTACGGGGGATTGATTCAGTTACTGCTGCTGAGTATCTTGCCCTTCCCTCAGCAACCGAAAGAAAAATTTTCTATGACCGATACTGGGGGAATAGAGATAAGGAACGGCAGGAATTTGAGGAAAGGGCAGAATATGCATTTAAGGAATTTGGCAAATATGCTCCCCTCAGTGATGAGCGTATACCAATATATGTAAGATATGGAAGTCCGACAAGACGATATATTATTACACCCGAGAAAAAAGTTGGTATTGTGTCCAAAGAGTTCGTAAGGCCTGCTGAAATATGGACCTATAAAAACGAAGGGATTGAATTTGATTTTGTTCGGTTGACCCGTGCATATAAAATAATTGCAAAAACTGAGTTTGGTGATAAGGTAGTTATACCATATTTAAAAGATGATACTTCAATGATTCAAGCTACGGATACGATTTCTAAATCACAATTAAATTTTGATTTTGCATTTGGCAGATTCAGACAGCGGAGAGATTTAGTGCGGCTTGAGATTTATGCAAAATTTATGATCGATGATACTACGGATTGCAGGATACTACGCAAAATAAAGATTAAAAATCAAGCAGATAGTCTAATAACAGAAAAGACAAATATAGTTATTCCTCAATCGGGAAATAATGAGTATTTTTATGATGAAATCAATTTATGGCTGGCTCCTCAAAAATGTTCGGTTGTGATTGAATATATCAATCTAAAGAGTAAATTGGGCAGCACCAAAGAATTTATCGTTGACCTCCTCGATTATAAAAATGATGCCAAGAAGATAAGTGATTTAGTCTTTGCAAATTTGATTGATAATTCCTTAAGTGATGAGAAATTTTATAAGCCTGTGGGAAGGGTTATACCCTTGGTCAAACCAGTTTTAAAGGTATTTACGCCATTTTATATCTATCATGAGGTATACAATCTCAAAATGCAAGAGGGACAACATCTTATTAAAACTGATTACGAAATATATAATAAAGAAAAAATGCGCAAAGAGATCGTTGACCTTATGAGCCAGACCGAGAGCAATGAAGGAGATGTTGCTTACATTGCGGCAAAATATCATCCTATGGATCTTCCGGCGGGCAATTATATTATCGTAGCAAAAACAACCGACCTCTTAAGTGGGGAGCAATTTTCGGCTGTAGGTGAGTTTACATTAGAAAAAGTTGGAAACTGAGATGAAAAAAATAAGTATATTTTTCTGCGCTATTATTCTTATAGTGGAGATTGGGTGCACAATGAAATATACAAAAATAAAATATCCTGAGACTAAAAAAATTATGATAGCAGAGACACTACAGGGTGAGATTATTATTGATGAATACCGGTGGCTTGAGGATTTCAACGACCAAAAAGTTCAAAAATGGATAGAAAATCAGAATAATCTATCGCGAACATTTATTGATAGAATCCCCCAGCGCAAATGGTTGAGAAAAAGATTTATGGAATTGAGAAGATATGATGATGAATCTGCGCCACATCAAGTTCTTAATGGTGAAAGAATATTTTATTCTGCGATAAAAAAAGAATGGGAACGATGGGCCTATTATACTAAAGAGAATGAAAATGCGGCACCGGTATTGCTCTTTGACCCTAATCAATGGGGATTTAATACCCTTGGTGCGGTTTATCCATCGCGGGATGGGAAATATATTGCCTACAGTGTGGAGGAAGCAGGTAAGGAGAATCCAATTATAAAAATAATGGAAGTTGAAACAGGGCGGATATTACCGGACTCACTTCAGGGCTGGCGCCAGAGTGGAGTCGCCTGGTTGCCGGACAACTCAGGATTTTATTATAACGCCAATCCTTTAAAAGGCACGGTTCCCGAGGGTGAGGAAAACTACTGGGAAATAGTCTATTTTCATACACTTGGTACCCCAAATTCCGCGGATAAAAAAATATTCTATCATCCCGGGGTAAAAGAATATTTTCATAGCGCGGTGGTCAGTGAAGATGGGAATTATGTATTATTTTATCGGTCAATGTTTTATAAAAATGAAGTTTATATTCAGAGATTAGGCGCTGATGAACCGATAAAACCAATTGTTACCGGTTTTGATGCAGAATACGATATAATCCTGATTGATGATCGTTTGGTTATTAAAACGAATTTAAATGCCACTAAAGGACGGGTATTTTCAACGACCTTAGATAAATTGGATAAGAAATACTGGCAGGAGATTATCCCTGAATGTGCAGATAATCTTGAGTACATACAGGCAATCGGTGGGTATCTTTACGCCGTTTATATTCACAATGCTCATAGCGTAGTGAGGATTTACACACCCGAAGGTAGGTATATCAGGGATTTACCTTTACCAACCATTGGCAGTGCCTGGGTATGGGGATATTGGACAAAATCTGATGTTTGGGTTTCTTTCTCTTCCTTTACTCATCCGCCCACGATTTATAAATATGATTTTGAAAATAATCGGTTGCTCCTGTACCACCGTCCACCGATTGATATTGACTTGTCCAATTTTGTGGTTGAACAAATTTGGTATAATTCAAAGGATGGAACAAAAATTCCGATGTTTCTGGTGTATCGTAAAGATATTAAGAAAGATGGGAAGAATCCTGTCTATTTAACCGGTTATGGGGGATTTAAAATATCCATACATCCGCATTTTTCCATAAATTATGCGGTCTTTCTTGAATCTGGGGGAATGATTGCAATACCGAGTCTGCGTGGCGGTGGTGAATTTGGGGATGAATGGCATAAATCTGGAATGCTTGATAAAAAACAGAATGTATTTGATGATTTTATTTATGCAGCAAAATACCTTATTGAAAATAAATATACCAGCCCTGAATATCTTGCAATCGGCGGAGCAAGTAATGGTGGATTGCTTACAGGCGCGGTATTAGTCCAGGCGCCGGAATTGTTTAAGGTGGCTTATGTCGGGGTACCATTATTGGATATGCTCAGATACCATAAATTCAGTTATGCTAATATCTGGGCTGAAGAGTATGGTAGCGCAGATAATCCTGATGAGTTTGAATATTTGATCAAATATTCGCCCTATCATAACGTCCGAAGGAATAAATATCCTGCGGTTCTTCTTGAGGCGAGCGATAATGACCCACGGTGTCATCCTTTGCACGCAATGAAAATGGCGGCAAAATTGCAGGAATGCCAATTGGATAATGCACCAATTCTATTGGTGGTACGTAAATACGCTGGACACGGTGGAGGAACAACCCGTACCGAAAATATTGAGGAAGATGTAGATATATGGTCTTTTATAACACACCAACTTGGTATGATTCTACCTTGATATTCAATTTTATTTAAAACAAATAATGCAGCGGCTTTTTTCTTAGGAATAATTTATTCGTTTATTTTATAACGATTATTTTTTGAGAATCCACCTTGTTGTCAATACTCAAAATAATAAAATAGGTGCCGGCAGAAACTTTTCTGTCATTATTATCTGAACCGTCCCAATCAATGATGTGATTACCTGAACTATTCACATTTTTGATCAATGTTTTGACGAGTTTTCCCGAAACATCAACGACTTGTAGTGAAAATTCTTTCTGACAGCATGGAACAAAGACATTAATCTGACCGGGAATTTTAAAGGGATTTGATACTATTTTGATGTAAGATTGAAAAATCGTTTTATTTTTGTTTTCATTAATGTCGAGCGTATCCAGAGTAAGCACATATGTATCACCGAAATAGTAGTCATAATACTGATCACCGCCGAAGACAAAGATTTTGTGATAGAATGGGTCATAGGCAGCACAAGAACCGCGTCTACCTTCCATATTAATTCCACTCGGAGTAATTTGATGCCAGGTTAGATTATTTAAATCCAGTGCCCAGAGATCATTGTAGTAGAGCATATAACCTGGATAATCATAACCAAAGCCAATTATCATTTCGTGATTTTGATTATCGTAAATAGCCCAGTGTCTTGTCCGCTGTCCGGGCAAGTTTCCAGACGGAAATAATTGATGCCAGGATTCGTTCCCATAATTTAAATCCAATGCCCAGACATCGTTATAAATTGTTGAACTGCTACCTCCAAAAACAATCATTCTATTTTCTATTGGATCATAAATTGCGGTATGTGCTCCTCTTATTGGCGGAGGCGAACCCGATGGATTCAATTGTATCCAGGATGTATCATTTAAATTTAATGACCAGACATCATTGAAATTGTTGCCATTCGCATCGTAGCCTCCAAAAACAATCATACGATTGTTGACCGGGTCAATGATTGCTGAATGCGCGTCACGGGCTGGAGGTTGAGTACCGGAAGGAAAGATTTGAATCCATCCTTCATAACCAGTATTCAGATTTAGGAACCAGACATCGTTGTAAAATGTATATTCATCTCTGCCCCCAAAGAGTATTACACAATTGAATATCGGATAATATACCATAGATGGTGAGCGTCGCGGTGCTGGAAGAGGTTGGGAAATGTGTAGTAATCTCCAGGTCTGGGTATTGAAATCAAGCGTCCAGGTATCATTGAAATGTTCACCCCAGGGCAATCTATAATTGCCACCGCCGAATAGAATCATGCGTTGACCTATGCTATCTGTAGTTGTGACAGCCATACTTCGTGGAGAAGGATTTGCGGTGAACTGCCACTCGGCGGCGAAAATGATTGTGAAAAAAATATAAAGAATAAGAATAAATTTTTTCACTTCGCTCCTATTTTTAGTTATTATACGCTAAATATAAAATCTGTCAAGACCCATGTTGTTTTTTTGATCCCAGTTGTGATTTTTTTGAAACCTGTTTAGGTAAAAATCTTAGTGAAACAAAAGCAAAAATAATTTCAGCGACGGTTATCCACAAACGAGATAAAAGGCTTATTATTATTGCAACTGGTTTGGGGAAATATAGTGCGAGCAATAAAGTTAATATTCCTTCTCTTACACCCAATCCGGCTGGTGCAAATAAAGCAATAAATCCGAGATTCCAGGAGATGGCAAATACTCCGGTTAAATCAATTAATTTATTTATGGATACTGGATAGAATGAATTTATTAGAAAGAAAAACCCGATACCATAGATTATCCAGGCAATTCCATACAGAAGCGTTAGAAACAACATTGAAAAATAACTGTATTTAAGATCTACAGAAGGGCGTTTTAACATCCTGCTGACAAAATTTATAATTTTGCCGGCGAAAAACGGATGCAGTGCGATTACAAATATAATGGTCAATATAATTGCGAGAAAGATATAACTTCTTAATATTGCAAAATCATAAATCAATGGTGAAATTATAAAAATAATAAGGGAAGAAAGCAACAAAAGTCCGGTTTCCAGCGCCATACTCAAAAATCCTTTTTCTTCTTGCACCCCCAATTTTTTTATAAAATAAACCCTGCCCGCAGCATACCAAACTTTGCCCGGTAAATATTTCCCAAGGATAGATATTCCAGTTATAGACAAAGAGTGGTTAAAGGCAATTTTTTCTCCAAGATTTACCAATATTCTCTGCCAGAGATAGGCGCCATAAAGGAAGTTCAAAAAAATGGGAATAAATGATATTAAAACAAAACCCAAATTGAATTTTAATTTGTCAAAAGGTATTTCCTGCCAGGTCTGAGCAAGATTTCGGACCAGAAAGAAAAAAATTATTAAGACTAGTGCCCAAAAAATTAATTTTTTAAATAGCAGATGATTCAACCCTTTTAATTCTAACCTCATTCCAGATTATAATCAAAATTTTCAATAAATCAATAATTCCACAATTCTATTATTCTAAAACTATCGAACAATTAAATGTCTTTTTCAATTCTTCGGGTAATTCTCTTTACCAAAGCCTCGCAGGCAGTCATCAACTCTTCTGATTATTTAATAAGCAGATTCTTATAAACATTAGCTACGCCTTCAGAAGTTTTTTGCCAGTTGAATTTTTTTGCCTGAATTAATCCTTTTTCTTTTAATTCTTCATATAGATTTTTTTCTGTTAATAAAATTTTCATCCCCCGATAAATTTCCTCTATAGAATACGGATTAACCTGTATCCCAGCGTCACCAACAATTTCAGGAAGGGAACTTTTATTTGAAACTACTACTGGAGTTCCGCAACTAATTGCTTCAAGAGCAGGGAGCCCAAATCCTTCGTAGAAAGAAGGCATTACAAAAATATCGGCGGCATTATAAAAATCAGGTAATTCACTCTCTTTAATATTTTCGTAGTATTTTATTTTATCTCTAAATCCAAGTTTCTCTATTAATTTAAGCGATGTTTTTGATTTTTTACCTACCCTTATAAGAATCAAATCTTTATACTCCTCAGCAAGTTTTGCAAAGGCTTTAAGAAGTCCAAAAATATTTTTGCGATATTTCTCTGTGCCAACATTTAATATGACTCTGGCATCTTCTGGGATTTTAAGTTTTTGCCGTAAATATTCTTTATTGCCCAATGGTTTAAAAATATTCTGCTCTACACCAAGATAAATTGTTTTTATACGCTTATGTGAAATATTATAGATTTTAATTAAATCGCTTTTTGTGGAATTTGAATCGGCACAGATAATCTTTGCTTTTTTCAAACCATTGTAAAGAAAGCGCCGCCATATTTTTTCCGAAGGATGATCAGGGGTAATGAGTGGTGCAAGGTCATGGCAGGTTATGATTGAATCTTTTTTTGATATTAGAAAAGATAGATTTTGATTAACAAAATGATACAGATTATAATTCCCAAATTTGTCGCGCATTCTATACCAGAAAAGTGGTCTATTATCAATTACTGGGATTTTTTTATCTCGAGCTACAATTTCTCCATCCTGATTTTTTATTACCCGTTCACTGTAATCTAAATGTAATAAATCAATCTTGAATTCAGTCCTTAACAGTTCAAATATCTTAAAGGCATATTTCCCCATGCCAGAATAAAACGGCTGGTCATTGATTAGGGCGATCTTCATTTATTTACAATAATGTTTTTCTTGGGGTATTGAGCAAAACAGATAATATTATTGAATAGAATTGGTATGGCGATATGTTTGTGAATTTTTAGAAAAAAAGGAATTCTTCGCCCAACTTTCATTAATGGTAAAACACCCAAGAATTTGATTTTATAAAAAAAATTTTGCATTAGGGATTTGAATTTTCTAAAATTCATCACATTTACGTGAGTGGGATCAAGTTTATGTTTGAAAAGGATTTCGGTAAAGTTATATACAGGTTTATTGGGCGTCGAGATTACCAGTAAACCGTTGGGTTTTAATAGAGTCAATATTTTAAATAAAGTTTCGTTAGGATTGTAAGTGTGTTCGATTACATCAAAAAGGAATATTACATCAAATGATAAATCTGAAACAAAATCTTCCAAAGATATATTTTTCACCTCCACATTAGGGAATTTTTTTAATCTATCTTGTGCTCTTTTGAAGAGAGGCGAAGGATCAATGGCAATTATTTTCCCCAATTTGTTGCTGTTACATTGGTTTAATATACTTTCAAGTTTAACACCGTCACCAGTTCCAATGTCTAACAATGTTCCAACCAAATATCTATCAATTTCAAGATAAATTTCTGGGGGGAATAATATATCAGAACTTAGGGAAACAAATATTTTATCGTAGTCCTTAAAACGTCCATAAGCATCATTTTGTATCGGCATAATTAGTTTCATTATAATAAAATTCTTGGAGACGTCAATAGTTGCTTCTTCATGCTTACTTAATTTTTGTAGAGTTTGTTTTTTTAAACAACTAATTTGGGTAAATTGTATTCAAAATATTCACATAAATTTATGAACATTCGGCGATCTATTGGGGTCGCCAAACTGGTTATTCTTCCGCAGATACGACATTGTTGCCAGCGCCGGGTTGGGCAGTGCATAATATTGAGATAGCAGATTTTAATAAAGATAACTGGTTAGATATATGTTTTGTTATGCAAGACGGCGGATATAATTACATTTACTGGGGTAGCATCAGCGGTTTTTCTCCTGATAATCACACACTTTTAGCATATCCCTCTGGGAATGGACATGGGCTTTCAGTGGCAGATTTAGATAATAATGGATGCTTGGATTTAATTTTTACTGGTACGGGAATGGATATGGTACGGTAGCACATCAGGATTTGCACTCTCAGATACGCTCTTGACTGGCGAGACATATGGAGGTAGTGCAGTCGCAGACTTTAATGGAGACGAATATCTTGATATATTATTTTTCAGAGGTTCTACCGTAAACTCAGTAATGCCCTTAATCTACTGGGGTTCTGATACAGGATTTTCAAATAGTAATTATACTGCAATTGGGTTTGCACTAACTTCAACAGGTGGAGTAGTTAGTGATTTTAATTATGACAGTAACATAGATATATTTTGTAATAGTTATAGCAGGTATAGTTATGTTTTGTGGGGACCTTCTTTTTCTAATTATACTGGTTTGCCCTGTCCCAATGACCACCATGGGATGTTTCGTGAGATTGGGAATGTGTATAATCGTAAGTATTATGAGGATTATGTTTCTTCAGTCTTTGATGCAGGTGAGGAGGTTGCCTGGGGGATTGTTGACTGGGATGATAGTCTGCCACCGGGCACAAGCATTTCATTTTTTGTCCGTAGTGGCAATACGCCAAGTCCTGATAATTCCTGGAGTGATTGGGATTCTTTAGGCAAGAATGATGATATTCCTGATAGTTTGAATTCAAGGTATCTTCAGTATCGGGCAAGATTAAAATATACAAATCCTTCATAACCAGGTTGGATATACTGTTGCGGGTGTGCCAAAGGCGTATGATTTATGGGTCTATAATCAGGGGACGAATCGTGATACGGTTGATTTATACTACAATCATAATAAGCCCTGGGGTGTTGCATTACTGGACTCTTTGGGGATGCCGCTTTCTGACCATAATAATAATATCTTTCCTGATGTGTGGGTGAGCAGTGCTGATTCAGTGAGGATAAGATTGGTCATCTATTCTCCGGATACCGCATCAGCGGGTGTTGCGGATACTTTGATATTGGCCGGTCGTTCCAGTTTGAATCCTTCAATCACTGACAATGCGCGGATTATCACGATTATAGAGGGGTTGGGTGCGATTATCATCTATCCGGACCAGCAATTGACTGGTTTACCGGGCAACTGGGTTAATTTTCTCCTTTCCTGCAGAAACAATCAGAGTTTTACTGATACGATTGATTTGCGGTATATTGATAGATTGGGGTATAGTTATCAGTTATTGGATTCACTAAATAATCAGTTGACTGACCATAACAACAATGGTTTAGTTGATTTGCCCGGGGTTGGTTCTTCGGGTGGTGAGGTGGATTTCAATTTGAGGGTATTGATTCCGGTGCATACGCCTTCGGGGGTGCGTGATACGATATTGGTCTATGGGTATTCAGGCAGGGATACAACGGTGAGGGATTCCTCTATTTGTATATTAACTGCTGGCACGGTTACCCAGGTTGATATTGAGCCGAGTCGTAGTGATTCAGGGTATTCAGGTGATTCTATAGGTTATCTATTATGGGTTAATAATTTGGGCAATGCCAGTGATGTGATAGATTTGAGTCTTATTGGTGCTGATTTCAGTTATACCATGCGTGATTTGGTTGGTAATCTACTTATTGATACGGACAATGATGGTATTGTTGATTTAGGTTCAGTCAGTGGTTTTGGTGGGTGTGAGAGTTTGGTTGTGTGGGTTAAGATTCCGCAGACAAATCCTGGTCTTATCGATACGGTTATTGTGCGTGCTCGTTCCAGCAATAACATAGCAATATATGACGATGTGGTATTGCAGACCAAGAGTTTGGGTGGAATCTGGGGTTTAGTGATTGAGCCTGACCGGAGCAATCGGGTTGAGGTTGGTCAGGTGGTGAGTTATCCATTGCGTGCGGTTTTGCAGGCGAGTATATCGGATTATGTGGATATCAGTAATAGTGGTGTGGTTAGTGGCTGGCGGGTGGAGATGCTGGATAGAAGTGGTAATTTGTTATCTGACCATAATCAGGATGGGAAGGTTGATTTGAATCTTTTAGGTCCGGGTGATTCCTGTGATTTTTTGGTGCGGGTTATTGCGCCTGAGGATTTTGATTTTACGGGTTTATTGGATACCTTGATTTATTTTGATTTGATTGTTTATGGTGAGTGTAGCAATAAAAGGGAGGTAAGGGATAGTGCATTAATCAGGACCTATCTTGTGCCGCCTTTTGGGGTGCACAATTTCCGGAATCCATTCAGGTACAGGACGCAGTTTATCTTTAATCTGCCCAAGTCGGGTCGGGTTAATTTAGAGGTTTATACGCGTGCGGGTGAATTGGTGCGGAGGTTGATTACCAATCGTCATTATGATTTTGGTATTCACTATTATCCCTGGGATGGCAGGAATGATGGTGGGAGTAGATTGGCGCCTGGTGTCTATATTTATGTCTTTGACTTTTATGCGGATGATGGTGAGCATAAAACTGTGAAGAAAAAGGCCGTGATAATAAAATAAATGCCTAAAGATTAAAGGAAAAATATGGGTATAATTATCTATCTTTTTTCTGCATTTTCTCAAGGTGATATCGGTACCACGATGTATCCATTACTAAAAATCGGCGTGGGTCCAAGGCCAGTGGCAATGGGTGAGGCATTTGTGGGGCTTGCCGATGATATAACTGCTATGCACTGGAATCCATCCGGTCTATCAAGTATAAAAGAATTACAATTCTTTGTTTCACATCAGGAATGGTTCCAGGATATTCGGGATGAATTTTTCATCTTTGGCATGCCCGGGTTTGATGGCTATGTAGCATTGAGTGGTGTCTATTCTTCAAATAATGATGTTGAGATATGGGACGAGAATAATAATCCGCTTGGAACCGGCAATCTATGGAGTGGAATTTTCAGTTTGGGTTATGGAAAGAGTCTAAACGATAGAACATCCTATGGAATAGTAGTAAAGACAATGATTGAGGACTTTTATGAACAGAGACTCTATGACTTTGCCCTTGATATGGGGGGCAAGATAATCGTAAATAAAAATTTACAGATAGGGGGTTCATTAAAAAATTTAAGTTACAAAACCGACCTTCCTTCAGAAATAAAACTTGGTGGTGTATATCAGGGAATTAAGGAATTAAATTTATTACTCGATTTGAATCTTCCTTTAGATAATATCATCCGAGCAAATCTTGGTTTTGAATATAATTTAAACCCTATATTCTCTCTGCGTGCGGGATGGAGGAGCGGTCCATATAGCATATCTGAATTAGGTCCACTTTCAGAATTTACTACAGGATTTGGTATAAAATATTCAGGTATAAAAATTGACTATGCATTTGTGCCTTATGGTAAATTAGGGCTTACCCATAGATTAAGTCTGAGCAGCGGTCTGGGAATAATCAAACCGGCAAATTTGCTAAAGATTTCAATCATCGATGGTGATACGAAGGAACTTCTGGTCGCAAGCCTTAGTCTGAAAGGTATAAAACAAGGGAGTTTCCAGACCGACAAATCCGGCAGGATTGAATTCAAGAATATCAGTTCTGGTGGGTTGATAATCAGTGCCTTTGTCCCAGGTTATCCTGAGATTTTGGACTCAATCTTTGTTGAACCCGAGGGGAAGACTGAAAAGACTATAATATTATACAAAGTAAAACTCGGAATGCTTCGTGGCCTTGTCTTTGATGCCGTGATCAAAAGGCCGATTGATGCCTCAATTGTATATAAAGGCATGGCAATGGGCACTATAGATAATGACTCCATCTCAGGCTCATTTGTTTTACGCAATCTACCTGCAGGTAGCTATATTCTTACGGTTTTCGGTAAAGACCCGAGGTATATTGCCCAGACCTGTTCGGTTATTGTGGAACCAAACAGACTAATGGAAAAAGAAATCTATCTCATTAAAAAACGGGAAAAGATTGTCTTAAAGGGGATTAACTTTGATACCGGTAAGGCGGATTTAAAACCTGCATTCTTGCCATTCCTTGATGAGGCAGGTAAGATTTTGTTGGACAATCCTGATATAAAAGTAGAATTGAGCGGGCATACAGATCCAAGAGAGATAAGTACTACAGAATTTCCATCCAACTGGGAGTTATCTCTGGCACGGGCAGAGGCAGTAAGAAAATATCTTATTGAGAAATTTAGTATTACGCCTGAGCGTTTGATTGCCCGTGGTTACGCTGATACCCAGCCCATTGCCCCGAATGATACTGAAGAAGGGATGGCAAAAAACCGTCGGACCGAGTTTAGAATAATAGAAGAAGATTAAAAATTGCTAAATTTCACAAAAATTTCACAAATTAAAGTATAATAAAATAAAGGAGGTGCTATGGGTATACTAGTCATTTATTTAATGAGTCTTGCTAATGTATTATCCCTGAATGGAGGTCGTCAATGGGACCTAAAGGTACATAACATCAATAACATAGAATTCGGGATAACTAATTATGGTATCCTGGGAACACCCTGTTACTGGCCTAAAGGGAGTGGTCAGGGATATATCTTTGGTTCTGGGATATGGATTGGGGCAATTGATTCGGTTACTTCTGATACAATGGTTACGATTGGTTATGGACCCCATGGTGGAGAATGTGAATTTGTCCCTGGTTTATATGGACAGGAACCAGGTGCACCCTATGTAATAATATATATGTATCCCAATCCCTGGCCCGCACCTATAGATACCTTCCCTATGGCACCTCAGGAAGTGCTATCAGACCAAGATTCCTGGTGTTGCTATAACGATTGTGATTCGGTTTATCATATTCCCAATGACACAAAACCGATAGGCATTGAAGTCTATCAAACAGTCTATGTCTGGACTGATTCCTTACTTGCGGATATGGCATTTATTACTTTTGAAGTGAAAAATGTCCTTCATAAACCAATAAAGAATCTCTATTTTGGATACTGCACAGATTGTGACATTGGAAATGAGGCCGGGACGAATGCCAATGACCTTTGCAATGCAATCGTTGGAAAATGGTATGTGGTAAATGGTGAATCAATATGGGTTGATAACCTTGCATTCCAGTGGCAGATGGAAAATGAACCGGGCTGGAATGATGTTGGTGCTATTGGCTTTGATCTATTGCAGACCCCATTTGATTTGGAATGGGGGCAGGATAAGGATAATGATGGAATTTTAGACCAGTATGAACGGGATAGTGTTTATTATGTGAACCATCTTCCCCAATCTAAATGGGATGTGGATAATGATTTCCTTCCTGACTGGCGTGATCCTTCTGAGAATCCACAAATTGGAATGACTGCATATAAGAGATTTACATTAGCAATTGAACCCAACAAAGACAATGAACGATATTTAACCCTTGCTGGATACAATTTCCAAACGGGTCAGTATGAACCATACGATACAATAATTCCCCAGCCAGATGACCAGAGATGGATGATAGCAAGTGGACCATTTGAACTGATGCCGGATTCAAGTATCACGGTGGTGCTTGGAGTTATGCTCACATATTGGGACCGTCAGCAACATACTATTCCCGATACCGAACTTGTGCTTCTTGACCACATTATGCAGAACTATTACAATCTGAACTGGAGATTGGGTATTCAAGAAGCCTCAGTATTTAGACCGGATGTCCATATCCTTTCTGTAATACCAAATCCGATTAAAAACCAGGCAATCGCAAATTTTTCTATAAAAGAACCTTCCTATGTTACATTGAGTCTCTATAATCCTTTAGGTCAATTGGTGAAAAAAATCTTTGAAGGTAATAAGCTATCAGGTGTATATAATATCCGAATTGATACTAATGGATTACCATCAGGCACCTATTTTATGGTATTAAACGCAGGAACAGAGACCACAAGTAGACGATTGATTGTGATAAAGTGAATGAAAAGTGGACTATGGAGAGAAGTGATAGAATAATATACGGCGAAAAAAATGGTGATTTTTACTTAAAAAGTATTACTTTTCTTATCGCTGTTCTTCCTGCAGCAGTCATTTGAATAAAATAAATGCCCGTGGGCAATCTGCGCAACGAATTGTCCGAGCCATCCCAGATGAGGCTAAATATCTGATTTTTATTAGGAGATTTAAGGTTAAAAGATTTAACAATTCGACCCGAAATATCAAAAATCTTTAGAAAAATTTCTGGATTACTACGGACAAAATTGTCTGGAATTTGGAGGTTAATCAAACATTGATTATTAAATGGATTTGGTAAGACTTCGAGATTTAATTTTTTACCCGACGCATTCGAAATACCTTCTTCAATATTGGTATTATACTCAACCCCGACATCATCAATATAAAAACCTTCTCCAATATGCCCATCATTATCACTGATAAAGGCAATACGAATCTGGATTGAATCGCCTGAAGAATAATCATCAAGCAGATATTTTTCGCAGAACCAATCACTATTAATCGGTCGGGTCTTTAGGGCGCCACCGGTGCCAATGAAGTCAAGGGTATCCGCATTATTATTATGGAGAACAATGACATAGATGCCATCACTGCCATATATCGGGACATTGAACCAGCGATAGAATCTCAATAGGGAATTTTTGTGAACCATAAAAGGTATAGTCTGTATATAACAGTCCATATTATTTACATATTGTCCACTGTTCTCATCTCCACAATACCAGGAATGTGATTGCGAGAAATATCTTCGCTGTGAGATATGCCAGAGGTTGTTTGTTCCACCCGTGGTCCAGAGAGCCGGACCGGATTCCATATCGTCAAAAAAGCCGGTTTCACCAATTAATATTGAGATAGTGTCAATAAAAATATGATTTTCTAAGTAGATATTCAATAAAAACTTCGCTATATGTGGTAATGGGCAGAATGGACTTATATATATCACAAAAGGTTCTGTAGCATTCTTTATTGCTTCGGGTGGAATTTCACCATACCGCACCGTATCAATAAGCACAAATCCATAGGGGCTAAGGGATGATAGTCCTGCCCGAACTGAATGCCCGGCACCATAACCAGAATTTTTTAAATCTACATATAATGATTCTATCTGCCCGGGTAAGGCGGGTAAATTTTTGATATCGGCCTGTTCAATTTTTAATAATGGTGTTCCAATAAGGATATTTGGTTTAAAAATAAGTGTCTCATTATTGAAGATAATCTTTAAATCAAATGTAATACAATCACCATTTTTCGCAAAGTCTTTTATCCTTATTGCAAATGCATTGTCAATTATCATTGAATCATTGGGTAATAATGAATCAACGAATGCAGTGCTATCAAGAACAATGGCAAGTGTATCGTTAGTTGAAACTATTACTTGAATATTTCGCGCCACAATATTACCGCAATTGATTATTTTTGTTGGAAGTAATATATTTTCGTCCGGGTTTGCAATCTGGTCGTTATTGCCAAAGATATCATTTATAATCCATCCTCCAAAATTAATATAGGCTCCACTCATCACCGGAATTGTTGATTCAATCGGCAGATAATTATGGCCTGTTATCGTCAGGTCAAAATTTCCTGTGGTCAAGGCATGTACTTGTAAAAAAACCGAACCACTTGCATCAGTAGATCCTGCTGAATATGACTCATTCTTTTTCATTAAACAGACAGTGGCATTACGCAGTGGTGAATTGTTTTTTTTATCTTTTACTGTAATCATTATTCGTGCATTGCCCAGAGGTACGTATGCAGGAGAAAAGGCGATCATTGTATCAGGTGTTTTGGTCCAGACAGGTAATTCCGGGTCACCAAGAAGATTTAACTGATATTGATGCCACCGATATACATTCTCTTCTCTTGAATAAGGAATGAAATGCGCCTTTGCCATTGCCAGCGCCTCACCAAGGTGATAATTATCTTCCCTAAGGAGTGAATAGAAAAACCTTGAATCAAATCGGTCTGAATAGCCAAACCCAGGATTTCCGGGTGAACCCCAGCCATAACTGGAATTACCAATAAATGCAACTCCACCTCCATTTGGACTGTTGACGAACGCTTCGGACACGGATGCCGAGTCAAAAGCATTTGTCCAGCAGCCGATTGAGTATAAAATACCGTATCGCGGTCCATTCGTGATGGTATCGAAGTCAACATTATAAATCCGGTGTGGCCAGCCACCAACTGATAATATATTTATCCAGCCATGTCCATCGTGGTTTATAAGATTCTGTCCGTTCCTTATCGCCTGCATCACTGCCTCTTTGGTTTCATTGCCTAAACTCTGGTATAATTTTGTTAGCTCAAAGGCGCTCGGGAATGATTCATTTCCAATCTTATTTTTATGCACACCCTGGTCCGTGTATGGGTTTTGCCATAATATCTCGGCTGTAAATAGTGCATTGTCAAGGTAGTCAAGGGTCGGATTCTTTTCGTATGTTAATACTTTTTCTACAAACCTCTGTGCCTCAGAGATTGTATTGACCGGTGCTCTTCCCACAATCAGATCTGGATACAAATCTATGCTATCTTCAACTTCCCCATAACTACGGTCATTGTCCCTGTCCCAGGTGCCCTGTAAATCTGCATAATACAAATCACAGGGCATTGTATCTTCTCTACCTGGATAGATATTAGCACTACAGGTCATGGCATAGGCAAACCTGCAGGGGATATAATCAACATCACCACCGAGTAAAACATATACAGTTCCAGAATCAGTAAGGGTTTTTAAATAATTTCTAATCCGCGCGGCACTATCTTCGCCCGGGTAATGATTGATTATCCAGTTTACATTTCGTACCCAAGAGGGAATGCCTTTCTTTGTCTTCCAGTCAGCGAGTCTCTGGAATACGGTATCCATGGGTGGTTCGGTTATTATTAGATATTTTATTCTTTCTTGATCAGGGATTCTCGTTCTTATTGTAACATCTTCAGAATTTATGACGAGTTTTTTTATAAATTCATCCTTTGCAAAAGCATTTTTTCCCCCTTCATAATGAATTGCGAATTTTATAGAATAATACGCAACAATTTTTTTTGATGTAGGGAAATATTGAAAAGGGACGAATAAGAGTTCACATATTTGATATCCGTCAAGGAATCCAGAGCCTTTAAAATAAAGAATTTTTTCCGGATACGGGTTTGAAGATAAATAAATATTTTCATCACGGGTGGCATGTCTTTTGATTTCTTTTTTTGAAAGAATCTCTGGCTTTAGAGAAAATGTAATATCTGATTTTAAAAAAAACTCTTTTTGCTCAGTAGAAATTATTTCAATCCCTTTTATTTTTGCATACGCGGGAAGAGCAATCTTTATCGTTTTAGAAGGAAGTTCTGGTGCACCAACTTTATCTGTAATTTCCCAGTTAGGGATTCTTAATTTTGTAGTATTTTCATACTCGATAAACTGTAATTCATTAATTTCAAATTCAAAGATACCATTGTATATCTCGTTTAAGAGAAATAAAATTACTATCAAATTTTTTCTCCCGCAAAATTGACTCTGTTCCCACCCATCTCTTTTGCCTCATAACAGGCCTGGTCGGCAAGATCAATAAGTTTCTGTTTTTCTCTGCTATCTTTTGGAAAGACTGCAATGCCGATACTGAGCGTAACCGGCGGGTCAAGATTTTCAGATTCAATCTTTTTCCTTATTCTTTCAGCAACGACCAGAGCGAAATTGGCATCAGTCTCAGGTAATACCGCAATAAATTCATCACCCCCATACCTTCCCAGAAAATCAACATCTCTTATTGCCTCTTTCATCAGGGTACTGAATCTTTTTAAGATATTATCACCAGCCGAATGTCCGAATTTATCATTGTAATTTTTGAAATTATCAAAATCCATCATCAAGACTGCAAATAGTCTCCGATAACGTTCAGCCCTGCGAATTTCATTCTCAATCATTATCTCAAAACTACGTCGGTTTGGTAATCCAGTGAGTGGGTCGGTCAATGAAAGCCTTTTTGCCTCCTCATAGAGTCTTGCATTATCAAGGGCAATTGCAATCTGGGCACTGAGTGAAGAAAGGATTTTTATATCATCAGGAGTAAAACCATCAACTTCCGGACTTTCTACATCCAGGACGCCGATCAATTTATCACCTATCATTAGAGGGAAACAGACTTCACTCTTTGCCTCTTTTACACCTGGTATATAATACGGGTCTTTTGATACATCCGGCGAATAGTACATCTCCCTTGTTGCTGCTACATGTCCGGTTATGCCCGTGGAACCAATTTTTATTTTTATATCTTTTACCGATTCAGGATAATTTATATATGAACAAAGTTTCAATTCCTGTTTTTCGGCATCCACAAGGAATATGGCAAGATTTAAATAACCAAATGTTTCAACAAGACGCTCTAAAATGTTTTTTAAAAGGGCATTGAAATCAAGGGTTGATATGAAGGTTCTGCTCACCTCATATAGAATTGCAGTTTCTTGCGCCTCTCGGGTAATTTTTTTATATAAGCGTGTATTGTCAAGTGATATGGCCGCCTGGGAACATAATAATTGAAGGTATTCAATCTCGGATGTTGAAAAATCTTTTGGAGTGTATGAATCAACATAGAGGATACCAATAAGATTTTCCCGCGCGATCAATGGCATTGCTGCCACTGCCCTTCTCCCCTTTTGGATTGCAGTAGGATTTACATTTTCAAATTTTGTCAAATCAGGTATGATTACGGGTTTGCGTTTTTTTAAAACCTCGCCAGAAATCCCATTTGTGAGGCGTGCAGTCGTTCGATATCTTTTTATCTCACCAGTTTCTTTTGAGAAATCGTAAGATTCAATGATTGTGGCAGTTGGTTCATCAATTACAATTAAACTTGCACTATCAGTATTCGTAATTTTTAATGCTGAGGCAAGGAGAACCTTAAGAATATTTTCGGTTTCAAAGGTTGAGGTCAAGATTATACCAATGTGTTCAAGTTCGGTTACAATCCTTGACTTTTCTTCTATTTCACTGATTAACTTTGTATGTTCAATTGCCAGGGCAGCGAGTTTACAGAAGAAATCTAATGCGGGAAAATCATCAAATTTTTCTAAATGTTCACGATAATAAAGATTCAGGCAACCGATGGATTCGTTTTTCAATAACAATGGTGCTGAGACCAGTGATTTTAGCCCTTCCTTTTTTATCCATTCAATGGAAAAAAAATCCTTTTTTTCTTCAAAAGGCTTTATTATATTCGGGACAAAACGAGGTTTTTTCTCTGAACATACCTTGCCTGAAATTTCTTCATCTTTTCTTACCTTCACAACCTTAAGGTATTCGCTCGATAGATTTATTGAATGGACGATCGTAAGGTATTCTCTTTCTTTATCAAAAAGCATAATTGCAGATGCTGAGGCATTAAAAAAAGAACAAGCGGTCTTAGTGATAGCCTCGAATACCTTTTCTATTGAACTATGCTCGAGAAGCGTTTGAGCAATTTCAACTAGGTTTTCTGGTAAAAAGTTTTGGTTCATTCTACAGTAATTATATAGAATAAAAATTAATTGTCAAGATTGAGTTACTGAAAGTATTTTATGACTTCTCACCATTCCTTTACCCCAGACAATTATTCCCTATCTGCCATCATTCTTGGCGAATGTAGGAAGCAGAAAAGAGGAAAAATGGAGTGGTTGCGGAAACATTTTTAATTGACACAATTTAAAAATTGGGTATAATATTTAATATGAAGAGTTATTTAAGAAATTTAATTCTTTTTGTATATGTGTTTTTACTTTACTGTGGCGCGTCTCCCAGAGATTTGGCTTTGTCAATTTTAAAAGAGGGAATAAAAGATAAATCAGAGATCATCCAGGTTAATGCTGCAAAAGCCGTGCTTGAGATTGGCGAAAAAAATGGTTATGAGGTTATTTATAATACCCTTCAGAATGGTAGTAATGATGCAAAGGTTTCGGCGCTGGTTGCGCTGTATTCATTAAAAGAGAAAGCTTATTCCCCGGTAATTGCCAAACTATGCAAGGATTCAGAACCACTTATCAGAACCGAAGCATACCATCTCATATCATTGAGTACTGACACAGGTTATTACAAAATTTTGGTTCAGGGAACCAGAGATCGCATTGCACGGGTAAGAAGATATGCATATCAAGGGCTTGCGAATTTTAAAGATATTCAAAATATTACCCAAGGTCTCAGGGATATTGATCCCCTTGTCAGAATTTCCGCCGCAAAATCACTTGGTTTATTAAGCAGACCGGAAGCAAAAGATTTTATAAAAAATGAAATGGATCCAAGGAATCCTAATGTTGAAATCTGGGCACAGGCTGTCCTTGCCCTTGGTGAATTGAAAGATACATCAGCGATACAATATATAAAAGATCTTTTGACTGATACGCCTTGGGATTTAAAAATTGCAGCGGCAGAAGCACTCCTTATGCTCAAAGATAATTCTGGGGTTGATATCTTAAAATCCGGTTTGCAGTCGCCAGACCCATTTGTTCGGGTAAAGGCGGTTGAGGTTATGGAGCGGCATCCATTGCCTGCATTTTATGAGTTATTAAAAGAAGCCTGCAGAGATGAATATATAAATGTCTCTATTGGGGCAATAAATGCCCTTATGAAATATCAAAAAAAAGAAAATTTAAAATTATTTGAAAGTTTACTCAAGGCACCGAATCCACTGGTCAGAATTACTTCTGCGAGTGCTTATTTAAGGAGTTTATAGTATGCCATTGAAACTTTATAATACCTTGACAAGAAGACTTGAAGAATTCAAACCATTAAGCGATGTTGTGCGCATATATTCCTGTGGTTTAACCGTTCAGGGGCCTCCGCATGTTGGACACATCCGGGCATCAATGACCAGGGATATATTAAGGCGATGGCTTGAATTTCTTGGTTACAAGGTAAAATCCATTGAAAATTTTACTGATGTTGATGATAAGATAATTGCAAAACAAAAGGAATTTAATTCTGATTGGCGCATAATTGCTGAAGAGAATATCCAGAAGTATGTAAATCTATGTAAATTTTTGAATATAATGAGACCAGATTATTATCCTAGGGCATCCCAGCATATTGAGGAGATAATTGATTTGATACAGCGTCTTATTGAAAAGGGCTTTGCATACGAAAAAGCTGGCGATGTTTATTATCGTGTTCGTAAATATGCTAATTATGGCAAATTATCAAAGAAGAGTATAGATGAATTGCAAAGCGGGGCAAGGATTGAACCGACTGAGGTAAAGGAAGATCCTTTAGATTTTGCATTATGGAAGGCTGCAAAACCGGATGAACCTTACTGGCTAAGTCCCTGGGGAAAAGGCAGACCCGGCTGGCATATTGAGTGTTCCGCGATGTCAATGCACTATCTTGGTGAATCATTTGATATTCATACCGGTGGTGAAGATTTAATATTCCCCCATCATGAAAATGAGATTGCCCAATCAGAAGGAGCGACTGGAAAAGAATTTGTGCACTACTGGTTACACAATGGAATGGTGAATATCACGGGCGAAAAGATGTCAAAGTCAACAGGTAAATATTTTTTGATGGAAGATATTGTAAAAGATTTTTCCGCTAATGTTATCCGTTTATTTTTGTTGAAAACCCATTATCGTAGTCCAATAGAATTTTCAAAAGAAAGGCTTGAAGAAGCAAAATCAGCCTTTGAAAGAATACAGACATTTATTACAAGATTTCCTGAATCTGTTAGAGAACCAAAGATATTTAAACTGGAAGAATTTATCCAGGCCATGAATGACGACTTAAATACACCAAAAGCACTTGGAATAATCTTTGATTTAGTAAGTACGGGTTATGAGACATGCCAACCCGATATCGCCGAAAGTATAAGGCACTATTTAAGAATTCTTGGATTTATTGAAGAAGGTAAAAAGAGAGATGATATATCACCCAGACTTATAGAAATAATCCTGGGGCTAAGAAATCAATTGCGCAAGAATAAAAATTTTGAATTATCAGATGAAATTAGAAAAAAAATGAATGAACTTGGAATAATTATTGATGATACAAAGGATGGAAGCACATATAGATGGGAGGTAAAATGATACAGGTTACACAACTAAAAAGAGGAATGTTGATAAAACTTGAAAATGATCCTTATGTAGTATTATCAGTGACTCACATCACACCCGGGAACTGGCGGGGAATGGTAGTTTGTAAAGTCAGAAATCTGACATCGGGATTATCAAAAGAAATAAGATTTAGATCTACAGAGCGAGTTGAAGAAGCCGATGTTGAAGAACAGGAAATGGAGTATATTTATTATGATGATGGTAAATATTACTTTATGGATCTAAAGACTTATGAACAGATTCCTTTAGAAGAAGATTTGCTCGGCGAGAGTGCCAAATTATTGACGCCCAATATCAGAGTAAAGGTTCAGTATTTTGAAGGTAAACCTTTCGGTGTTATCCTACCCAAAACCGTTGTTTTAAAAGTTGTGGAAACACAGGCCTATATTAAGGATGCAACTGCCCAGGCGCAATCAAAACCAGCCGTGCTTGAAGGAGGATATAAATGCCAGGTTCCACCATTTGTTGAAGTGGGTGACCAGATTAAGATTGACACCGAAACAGGGGAGTATCTGGAAAGGGTATAGGAGGTTTTATGGCAGATGATTTGAATGAAGAGATAAAAAAGATCGCAGATAAGATTCCAGGCTGTCTTTA
Source organism: Caldifarciminota bacterium (assembly GCA_965649105.1). Taxonomy (GTDB): domain Bacteria; phylum Hydrothermota; class Tepidihabitantia; order SM23-42; family JAOAFX01; genus JAOAFX01. Next base: position 2,690 of record CBFGJP010000023.1, on the reverse strand, counting down.
TGCAAGCCTTGTTGGATATGATGGTATATCGGTTGCCCAACATATTGTTGAAGCAAACTTTGATGTGAATCTGTATGATGCAGAGATATCCTCATTGTTGCTGACATCAAAGGAGATAAAAAAGAATTTGAATCTTGGTGCAGAGACCGAATTGATATGGTTGACACAGAAGGCATTTTTTATAATCCAACCGGTGGGTGAAGACTATTTTATTTATACCTGTTTAAAACCCGCAGGTTCAAATCCTGGGGTTGCCCGTATAGAGATAAATAAAGCAAAACAAAGATTAATGGAGATAATATATCCAAAATCGGGCACATAAGGGGGATGTATAAATTAAATCTTTAGGGATAAAAACCCTTTTTGTAATAATCTCAGGAATACTTTTTGATTCAATATTCAATCCCGAAATAAATATATATTTCATTACTACTGCTGCCGCAATTATATTATGCATTTTTTCAAAAAAATTTCTTTTTTTACTTTTAGCAATTTTATCGGGTTTAAATCTTCATTTACGGAAGCCAGTCCTGGATACAGCACTGAATAAAAAGATTATCTATCAATGTGTAGTTATAAGTGAAGACCAGAAAGATGAAAAAATTAAGTTAAAATTACATATCAAAAGAGCAATCATAGATAGAGATACAATAACCATTTCACTATATGCAGAACATTATACATATCAAAAAGATGATTATCTCGGTAAGACATTGACAATAAAAGGAAGATTGATCTGCAGGAAAACGTCCTATCAATCAAATCTCCTTCTTGGGAATATAATAAATAAAGATTATAGTCTGAGTTTTGCCGGGAAGATATTTAACATAGTTTATGGCTATATAAATAAAATCATTACCGGATCTTTGAATCCTGATTATATTCCAATAGCTCAAGGTTTAATATTAGGTGGGAGTAGCCGTTTAGGTCCTGAATTAAAAAATATATTTGCTCGTGCGGGGGTATTGCATATTCTTGCCGTTTCAGGATTGCACACAGGGTTTATCATTACAATTTTAGGAACAATATTTTTACCTCTACCTGTGTCTCCGAAGATAAAATTTTTTTTGATTATGGCACTTTTACTATTCTATGCTGGAATAACCGGGTTTCGACCGAGTGTGTTAAGGGCATCACTCATGGCATTTCTGTTTGGATTGAGTTTTATATTACAGCGCCAGGTTGACCCCATCCACATTGTAAATATGAGCGCCCTAATTCTATTATTATTAAATCCTTTTATTTTGTTTGATACGGGTGCTCAATTATCTTTTGGGGCAGTTTATGGGATCGTCTATCTATTACCAAGACTAAATATGGCTATTTTAAAAAAAATAAAAATACGTTTATTAAAGCCGGTCCTCTGGTCAATTGCAACATCGTTTTCGGCACAAGTTTTTGTATCTCCTTTTTTGATTTATTATTTTAACCAATTGCCCATGCTTGCCGTATTTTCGAATCTCCTAATCGTCCCCCTTGCCTCAATCATAATTTATCTTTTATTTTTTCTGCTATTTATTTCACTGGTTTCTATGGAGATATTACATGCAGGGTCATTCCTGGTAAATAATGTAATATGGCTACTTGGAAAAATTGCGGGTTTTTTTTCTTCCCTACCATTTTCTTCAATTAGTATCAATATATCACCTTTATTTCTTATTCTTTTTTTCTTGGTCTTTGCAAGACAAACAAGAAAAATTGCACTTTATTTAATCGCTATAATCGCCATAATATTTTCTATTTCTTCATTATTTCCTGTTTCTTCAATAAAAATTACAAATAATACTGCATTGATAACCATGCCGAATAAGGAAAGTATCTTGCTTTATACAGGAAAATCTGATTTCTTGGAAAATATAGATATTGAAGAAGTTGACTATTTAATTGCTCAAAAGGAAATAATAAAATATAATAAGGAATTTATTCCCCTGCCCAAGAATCTTTATTTTAAAAAAATCAGCATCGGAGATTTTATGATACTCATTGATAAGAGTGCAACAATTTACTGTTGCCAAAATAGATTTACCGTACCTGATGAAAGATATGACCACCGAATAAAGAATATTATCGTTGGTAACAGAGGTTTATATCAATTTGAATCCGCAACCGATTCCTGGATGATAGATGATCTTTTGGACGATATAAAGAAAAGATTTGGTGCCTTTCGTGTTTTTTGAATAATCTTTTTAATCATAACTTGAAAAATTGCCGTTTTCCTCAGCCCTTTCCGCCTTTGTTCAGGTTATTTTTATTTATAAAATTAGTGGCTGCGTTTACTTGGTTTTTAATTATCTAAAGACCTGTCATTTTCCCCCTTGACTTTTTGTTAAATTTTCATATAATATATATGCTCAAGTTTAAAATTTATTGATTCAGGTAATTCCTGAGGTTGTTCTTTGAAAATTTGTGGTTTATAGAATTGTCCAGGGTATTGGGTCCCAGGATTTTGATTATTCTCTGGAGAGTTTGATCCTGGCTCAGGACTAACGCTGGCGGCGTGTCTTAGACATGCAAGTCGAACGGGCATCCTGGTGTAGCAATACAGCAGGGTGTTAGTGGCGAACGGGTGAGTAATACAAAAGTAACTTACCCTGGAGTGGGGCATAACCCCGCGAAAGCGGGGCTAATTCCCCATATGCTCACGGGATGCGAGTCTTGTGAGGAAAGGCTTCGGTCGCTCCAGGATAGGC
>CBFGJP010000022.1:20492-32527 GCA_965649105.1 Caldifarciminota bacterium | reverse complement strand
TATTAACATTCTATATCAGCCGATATCATCTCTAACTAATTTCATTTTATCCTTTCAAGATATAAGAGCCAGTCTAAGAAGATATTTGGAATATTTCAATCTCCAACCAAAGACATTAGAACTTCCAAACGCAATAGATTTTATGCCAAGAGAAGGTAGGATTACATTAACAGATGTTTCATTTGGCTACAATCACCGTCTTATTCTGCGCCATGTGAATTTAGATATCCCACCCAATATCATTTTTGCATTAGTAGGTAAAAGCGGCGCTGGCAAGACAACTCTATGTCGTTTACTTGTCCGTTTTTATGACCCTATCGAAGGAGTGATACTATTGGATGGTGAAGATATAAGGAGACTCACATTTTCTTCCCTTAGAAAATCTATCTTTTTTATGATTCAGAATGATTATGTTTTTTCGGGAACCTTATGGGAGAATATAACCTATGGACTTAAATCAGTTTCCAAAGAAGATGTCTATCAGGCATGTAAGAAAGCTGCCCTTGATTTTGTAGAGTCATTTCCCGAAGGTTATGAAACAAAAATTGGCCAAGGCGGTATCAATCTTTCCGTAGGTGAGGCACAGCGTATTGCACTGGCACGGGCGTTTTTAGTCAAACCAAAATTGTTGATTTTGGATGAACCTACTGCATTTATTGATGTTGAAACCGAAAATAAAATAAAGAATTCTTTGAAACAGTTGAAAGAAACGACAACAATAATTTTGATTGCGCACCGCCTATCTACGGTGATGATTGCCGATAAAATCGGGGTTATGCAAGATGGCAGAATTGTTGAAGTCGGCACCCATCGCTCATTACTGGAAAAAGGTGTGGTATACCGGAAAATTTATGAATCAATTTTAGGAAAGTAAAATGGAAAAATGGACTCAAATGCTTTCTTTTTTAGAAAATGAAAAGGCAGTTTATAATATAAGACTTTTTAGGAGCCTTGAAAGAATTGAGGAAATTGGAATGCTAACTACATCTATAAAGAGAGAGGCGAACTTTAAGGTTGCAAATACTATTCAAATTTTTTCAAAAGATATCATGGAGAAAACAGTAGTGTGCTTAAACACTGATTTTGGGCCCTATTTTTATGAGTCGTATATAACATCCCCAAAGGGGAATATCACAGTTACAGGTGAGTTTCAAAAAAATAAATGCATTATAAAAGTTATATCCCCGCATAAAGTTCAAGAAGTTAAATTACCATGGGCTACTAATTACTTTGAAAATGCCTCAGCTATATATCTATTCAGGCTAATAGCTTTTAAAGCAATGCCTTTCAAGGAGTTGTATATAGTGAACCTCCATTGTGCAACAAAAACTTTTTGTAAAGTAGAAACAATTGAGGAGGAGATAATAAAATGTAATTGGGGAGAGGTATTATGTTGTGGAGTAAAGGTATCCTTTCCCGAACACCCTTCTTTGCCAGTTCAAAAATTTTTTTACAGAAAAGAACAACCGCATTATTTGATTAAAAATGTTGCTGGAAAACAAGTTATTGAAATTAAAGAACTGGGAGGTAAGAATGGAAATCTTTAAGCCAAGAACTTCAGTGCTAGGTTGGATCATTAGTACAACCATTCCTCTATTTATATTTTACCTTTTCTTACTCAACCTAAGGCTGATAAAAGCAAGTTGGGGTTCTATATTGGGCATCCTGATTATGGCGGCCCTCTTTATAGCAGCGGTCTTCTTTGTGATTATATATCCTTCAATGCACTACGAACTTAGGGATGCTGAATTATATTTAAAATGCGGCCCGATTTGCTACAAGATACCATATTCTGAAATTAAAGAGATTGTTAAGACAAATTTGCGATACCACCCTACATCTACAGGTTGGAAACTACCCGGATATGCAATAGGTAAAATTTACTATGCAGACAGAGGATTTGTAAAGATGTGCGCTACAAGTATGTGTAAGAACATTCTTTTGATAAAAACAGAAAAGGGTTGCTTTGGAATTACCCCTAAGGATGAAGAAAGATTCATAGAACTTTTAAAATCAAGGCTAAAATGAAACCCTATATCTGGTCGGGCATTGCTACCATCTTTAGTTTACTTCTCTTTTATCTTTGGATTGGTAAAGAAACATTAAGAAAGATAAAAGACCTATACTTGTGCATAATTTTTACGCTCCCCTTGAGTCCCTTAGTAAATCTTGCAATTAAAAAGAATATTGGATTGGCATTGTTCTCAATATTCAATTTATCTGAAGATTCTAAAAGTTGGCCTCTATGGTTCATATTCGTTGCCAATATCGTCTCTCCTGTCACTGAAGAAGCAATAAAACTTTTGGGTATTTTAAATAGTGAAGTCAGACGGCGCTTGCATAATAAGAAAGATGCTTTCACTAATGGATTAATTCTTGGTTCTACATTTGGCATTGGTGAAGCCTGGTTTTTAGCATATGTGCTTAATTTAACCCAGCCCGAAATTACTAACAAATCTTTCATAGTTTTGATTGGCTTTGGGGGAGAAAGATTACTTGCCATCTTTGGGCATGCCTTTATGACTGCTATTGTATTGACTGGGTTTAATGTTAATCCTATTAAATATTACTTTCTTGCTGTAGGGTTCCATTATTTTGTAAATATAGGTGCGGCCCTTTATCAAACTAGCCATTTATCTTTGGAGATTGCCTATATTATAATTTCCCTGGCTCTCATATTGCTTATAAGGTATATATGGAGAATTGAAAGAAGATTGCATAAAGAAGGTGTTTCAGTGATAAAAGAAGAAGTCTTATATAAAAGGTGAGAGACTAATGAAGGGTAGGATCTTTTCAATTGTAGGGATTATTTTTGAAATATTAGCACTTTTAGGAATAGGTATACAGATTCTTGTGATTATTCAATCGTGGGAGGTCATCCCGGATACGGTCCCGGTCCACTTTGGAATCTCAGGGAAACCAGATTCTTATGGAAAAAGAGAATCGCTATTCCTCTTACCAATTATAGCGATTATTATCTTTTCTGCACTCACATTATTAGGCCATTATCCTAAGTTGCTCAGTGCCCTACTAAATCTACCAGAAATAGATGATACAGAAAAGAGAGAGGACTTGCTTCAAGTAATAAGGTTATTTATACAACTCACAAAGTTAATTTCAGTGTGGTTGATCACTTATATTAATTGGCGCGTAATTCAAATTGCTATGGATAAGGCAGAGAATCTTGGGCTTGCTTTTATAGGATTTATGTTCTTATTTGTATTGATTATTGTGTTGTTCAGAATTTTATTGAAACGTATTAAACATGAAGCACCTAATCCATTCTCTTAACGCATATTAATAGTGGAGTAAAATACTCTATCTTGGGGTAAAAATGGCGGAAAAGGCAAGAGAAGGCAGGAAGTTATCCCCTGTGGGAGCGGTTGGCTAACCGCGATTCCAAATCGAGGCTGGGAAGTCTCTCCTACCGGAGCTGTTTTTGGAACCGCTAAGAAGAAAGGGATGGTGAAGATTGGAGGTTCAGTGGCTTTAGCCCCTGATGAGATGCTCAGGTAATAGGAATTGTCACCACCGAAATAAAATTCCCCAAAATCACCGAAGAAAATTTCCCAGCCATTGGGGGATTTTTGGTCGGTGATTTGTAGCAAAATTTTTTAAAAACCACCAAAGACCCCAACTTGAATTAGCCACCAATTTGGGCTATAGTTCCTCAAAAGGAGGAACGACAATGCTCAAACCTGAAGAAAGTCAACATTTTTTCAGCAGGTAGAAAAATGTTTGATATTTCGGGTTACAACATCTACCGCAGTCAAATATCAGGTGGCCCCTATGCAAGGATAAACACTACACTGATTGCAGACACAACTTATAACGACTATAATATTTCTCCTGGTATTACCTATTATTATTGTGCTACTGCCCAGATTAAAGCATTTGCTGAATCGCGCCTGAGCAATGAGACTTCTGCCCAACTGGGTATTGCCGAAGCCAGATCAGATTTTAATTCAACAATTGAAATAAAACCCAATCCGTTTAAAAAAGAATTGTGGATAAAAGGACATGGAATTACCAAAGTTAAAATCTTTGATATTTCAGGTCGGCTCAGGGAATCGTTAGATGGTAAAGATAATATTATCTGGCACGCACACGGCTTGCAACCGGGTATATATCTCATAGAAATAAGACAAAAAGATTTAAAGAAAATAGAAAAAGTTATAAAAATACAATAACCAACTTCGCGGGATTTACTCAACAACCAATATTACTTCACAAAAAGAAACTTTTGCGCCACTTGTTTATTATTCTGTTTAAGGACCAGAAAATAAACTCCGCTGGCAAAATCATTTATATCTAATGTCTTCTGGTAATATCCAGGCTCACATCGGACAATCCTTATTGATCTCCTCATTGCACCTGTTATATCATATACCATAAGTTCAGCATCACAACCATTTCTGAGATTGTATTCAATGCTTAACAACCCGTATGAAACGCTCGGATAGACTTTCATATTTAACCCTGCATCCCGCATCGTGTATCTTGTACCCATTTCTTCTATTCCTACAAGCCCGCGCCAAGCGTGCTTGAAAAATCCCGAAATAAATGAATCACACGAATATGCCGCATGGATGGTATTATATTTGTCCATTTCCAAACCGAGGTCACAAGTAAATACCCCGTCTGATGAATCACAAAGCAAACTCATATGCCATGTGATATCTTTATAATAGTAGATGGCTTTTGACTGCATCGCTGGCTTAACGGCAATATGGGGACGATCATAATTATCCAGTTCAAGTGCAATCCTCACACCTACCCAGCCAATAGTCAAAAGTGTATCTATATGCCAGGTTGAACCATCCCACCACCTATACTCAAGATCACCACCTGCGTCATATGCAAGATGGGGATACTGGTCTCTATCAAGTTCAAAGTCCAGTGATGGCGCACTTAAATCAATATACTCTATCCACTTCATTATCCAGTTATTAAGGCTATCATAAGTGTAAATCTTTAAGGCATTAACCCCATAACCAATCTGCTCCCTGAAAGCAATATGCGGTATATTGTGTTTGTTAAATTTCAATATCGGACTCCAATCACGGGAATCTGACTGTGCATTATACTCTACCGTTGATATCTCCCAGATGACTCCATTATAATGGGCATATTTGATATACTGTGCTTCTATAGAATCATGTTGAATATAGGCAATCCCCGGCAATCCCAGGGTATCAAGAGCAATAGAACTCTTAATATCAGTCCAACCCGGGAATCTATACCCAATTGTATCAATAACCGAGATATGCCAGCCATTACTATCACGATGTGCATAACACAAAAGGGTATTTTGGGAGTTTTGTACATTTACCCGGTAATAACTCATATGGGGAATGTTATTATTATCGTAGATGAGTGAATATCCAAAAGCAACGAAGGACCCACTATCAGCAATTTCCTTTTGCCATTCATCACCAAGCCGGCGTGCATAAAAGATCTTGTGTATAGCATCATCGCAATAAATAACACCAGGAATACCACTTGTATCAATTGCCAGACTATTAAAGATAGCAAAGTTGCTTGGCCAAGTCACTGTATCAATCACTTCTCTTTCCCACATAACCTGTCCAAATCCTAAAATAAAGATAAAAGACATTAAACATCCTTTCATTTTGACTCCTTTATGAAGAGCGGCAAAGGCATATTGTTTTTCATTTACTTTGTAATAATAATCTTTCTGCTTACTTTTTCTTTACCGTGTGCAAGAACAAGAAAGTAAATGCCACCCGCCAATCTTTTTAAATCTATTCGCTGATTGTAATAACCAGGGTAAGATGCCTTCTGATTGCATTTCCACACATATGCACCGATTGAGTTATAAATTGAGATTGTGATATTGTCTTGAATCAGACCGCTGTATTTTATTGTTACATTATCTTTAACCACGGTTGGCAATTCGGTAATGCTGATGGTCGCAGGGATAATTTCTTGTAACTTCGAACTCTGCTCACCTCCAGGCCAGCCGACCTGGCAGGTAGTCCGGGAAGGTAAGTACTGGACATAACCATTGCTAAGATTATGAGAGCGGGTGACCGTAACTTTTAGTATCCCGGCCGTCTGAGGTGTAATATTAAAGGTAACCAATCCGGTAAGATCAGTGTAACCAATCAGATAAATATCCCAAGGTTTATTCAAGCAAACCTTGGCAAAAAGAACAGGACTGTTTGTTATGGCATCCCTAACCCGAACTCTAAATCGTGTTTGTTGTCCTACTGGAATCTGGATGGGATGAAAAACAATAAGATTACGCGGTGTATTTGTCCAGATTTCTGTATACGGTGAGCCAAAGAGGTTATGGGAGTAGCAGACATACCGGTATCGCCATAGATACAACCAATTAGTATCAGGCAAAAGACTCTTTGAAAGCGCTTCTGCAACACCTAACCTGGAAAACACATTATCATTGAATGGGCTATTATTCTGAGTAAACAAAACATCATAAAAGTTGTGCTGGAGTGCGTGAGATGGTCCAACATCAGCATAGTCTAACTGACCATCCCTTGTATTGCCAAGATAAGCGCAGGCTCCTTTGTCAGCATAGGTATCAACAAAACCATCCGCAATACAGGTATCAGTAATCAGCAAATTTTCGTGAGCAAGTGTATCATAAGCACCATTCCAACAACTTATTGAATAACAAACAAAGTATTTATTGTAGTTATTCAATTCATTCAAACCAGCATGGCCATTTGGCGTCTGGAGATAACTATAGATATAGAAGCGTGGTTGAGTCCATTTGGAAGCAAACAGATTCACATCGCCATGGCAATCTACTGTCACAATACCATATCCTGTATTGCATTCATTTATCACTACAGAGGCATATTGGTCTTCACAATCACGATGAGAAAAATAGAAAGGAAACTCATTATAGGCAAAACCTTTGCCCACTTCATGATTATAGACCCATAGGGCAGTAATAAGATTATCTGGCTGGAAACCTGGTGCAATCTCATAGTTCAGTGCCTTGCCCACCCAGTTAGTGACCTCATTGGTACAATACGCAGGGATTCTACCGACAAAGACCTCAGGAAATCGGTCAGCCTGGTCCTGACTCAATTCACCCCACACATAATCACCATCAACATCCCAGTATCCGGTAAGGTCAGAATAGTACATATCACAGGGAATAGAATCAGACACTGGGATAGGCTCGCCAGGATTTTTATCATAGATGTTGCATATCTTACCGGTAAAAATTCAGCATCTCCCCCGAGGATGAAATAAGTTCCACCCCATTCCATATAGCAGTATTTTATGTAATTGCGAATCCTTTCAGCATTGTCACAACCTGAAAAATGTTCATATATCCATTCTGGTGTGACCATTACAGTTGGCAATCCTTGGTCAACGAGCCAATCAGCATAAGGTTGAAAATAAGGTTTGAAGCACTCTGGTGTAATAACTACTCCTGGCGCGAAATCGCTCGTCATCAATGCAGCTTCATCAACTAATGAAGGTCTCTGATAATAAGCAGAGATTTCGTAATCATTCACAACAACTTTTGCGAGTGCCTGGTCATAGATCAACTGTTCATACCTTCCCCTGACTTGCGGCCTTAATTCCGGCAGTGCATTTGGACCAAAAGAAAATTCAAAATTGATTTGCCTTACGAGAAAAAGGCGCTTTGTCTTTGGACGATATTGGAGGGGTATTACTTCAATTGTAATGATTCGCGCACAATCCATAATTCCGCTGCCAATAATGCTAATGAATTTACCAGGGAAGAGACTATCAGAATTGTAGATTGAAGTATCGGGGGGAACCCAGGGTACAGATTCACGAATAGCCCGCGGCGGTTGCGTAGGATAAATATAGAATTCACCAGGAATCTGAACGAGTTGGAACTGGGAAACAATTATAGACTCAGCTTTTGCATTGGGGGGGGATGATGTAATTAAGATAGACTGCTGGTAACTCAGGTGTCCCAGGTGTACAGCAAAGGTTGAACTTAGGTGCCCTTATTCGGTCAAACCCATTCTCTTTATAAAAAGAGAATACACTAAGAGGGTAATCAAGCGTATACCCCCATGCAAGAATGACGGGTATGATGCTTAATAGTATTATTCTTAAGACTCTCATCTAACCTCCTTTCATTCTTTGCCCTTGCCGCTTTCTATTATAATTATAATAAAAGCTTTCAAGATGTCAAGGATATAATGTTAGGTAAAAATCAAAATTAGACTTTTTTGGGGGTAAAGTCAAAATTAAAAGTAGACTATCAGATGCCTGAGGGATATACCTTTTAGCACGATTAAGTGCTGAAAGGAGAACTATGGCTGAGCAACTTCATAAGCGGTTTACCGATGATCAGGTAAAACTGCTACTGGATTTATATTTACGCAAAGCACTACCATTAGAGGAAATACTAACCCAGCTCCAATGCAGTCGTGCCCGATTTTTCCAACTGCTCAAAAAATATCGAACATCCCCTGATGATTTCACAATCGCTTATCCGCACCGTAACGCTCACCACCGATTAACCGAAGAAGTAGATAAAATCATTCGCCAGGAGTTAGAAACTGACTACCGCTTGATTCAGTCAACATCTTTTCGGCAGGCAGAAAAATGTTGACTTAAAAATTCAAACGGATAACAAATCCTCCTTCAATTCCCGCTTTTTTAAAGATGCATATTAGGGTTTATCTCATCACTTTTCCTTTTTCAAAGGTGGAGACAGGGTGCATCACATCACTACCCCTTTATCAAAGGGAAATATAGGGGGATTTTAAAGTTTTTCGTCCAAGGTCAGATGCTTTGTCCCATGTCATCAATGAGAGCATCCCTTTGACTATGATCGATATTTTGAGTAAAAATTTATTCCTGTTATACATCTATGTCAGGGAAAATAGGATTTATGTTTATCGTTGACATCAGTTAAAAATTACGTATTTTTTTACCCCCAATGGCAAAGAAATAGTGGGGGGGGAACTCTCTGTATTTTTGAAGGATTAAAATGTTATTCAAAACTTAACAACCATTTCCATAATGGCAATATTTGTATTTTTTTACCCTTATATTGTTCAATATTTTCATAATCCTCTGTAAGGATAATTAGGTTATCACACCCTAATTCAACGCTTGCCTTAAACAATGCCTTTATTTCTCTCTTTTTGGTATCTAAGTCATCAATATCATAGCAAACCTGAATTAGTTGTTCAATTTTAATGTCTTTTTTAACTATAAAATCAACCTCTTCTTGCTGGACATTTCTCCAGTAATATAATTCTATTATTGGATTTTGTGCCTTTTTTCTTGATAACTCAATAGCAACGAGATTTTCATAGAGCCGACCCATATTTTCGGAAAATTTTGTGGAGATTGCAGTTATAAAAACATTATCTATAAAATATACTTTTCTGGGATACTGCAATTGGTCTTTTACTTTGTAGGAAAAAATAGGCAGACTTAACATAAAATAGGAGGTCTCAATGTATGACAAATAGCGTTGAATCGTCGCTTTGCCAATTTCAAAATTTAGACTTTTTAATACATTGTAAATCTTACTTATGGAATAACTCTTTGAATTTAATAGTAGTCGGAGAATTGCCTTGAGTGCTTCTTCGTTTTTAATACGGTATCTTTCAATTATATCTCGTCCTATCACAGTTTGAAAATAAGAATGGGCTATTTCAATCTTTTTATCTTCATCAGCGAGGACTATTTCGGGAAGCGCACCATATCTCAAATAATCCACAAAACTCTTTAATAACTTTGCCTTTTCCTCGGCAACATAATCAATTATCTTCAGTTCAAAATTAAGGTTCTTAAAAAAAAGAAATTCACGAAAGGAAAGAGGAAATATTTTTATCTCTAAGAATCTGCCGCGCAGTTCAGTCGGAATTTCCTGCCCTGACATCTTTGAAGATGAACCAGAGACAAAGAGCCTGATATATTCATTATCATAAATTCTTCTTAGCCATTTGCTCCAGTCAGGGATATTATGTATTTCATCAAGGAATAAGAACTTAATTTCTTTACCAAACAGTTGCTTTATTCCCGGAATGAGTGCAGTTAAAAATCCAATCTTCGTTGGAATTCTTTCGTCTTCAAAATTTATGTAGATAATCTCCTCTCGCGACATCTCCCTTAATAGATTTTTTATCAAATCCAATATCGCATAGGTCTTGCCAACCCTTCTAAAGCCAGTAATCACAATTATTTTTGGTGGCTTTATTTCGATATAACGAGAAAGGTCCGTTTCTCTCTTGATGATTTCAGGCAGTTTTTTCTTCTGCCATTCAAGTAAAATTGTCTTTATTGTTTTATCCATAGAACAATTTTATATATTTTTTGTTCTAAATCAAGTGGCTTTGAACCAAATTATTTTATGTCTAAACCAGATGGGATGTACGAGCGCAGAAATTAAGATTGACAATGAGCCAATTAAGGGCAATTAAAGGCAACATAGGGTAATTGACGGCAATATAAGGCAAAGAGGAATTGAGGCTCTGCAGTGCAATTCATTACCTGTTCAACCATTCTAACATTTTAACATGTTAGAATCTTAGAATAGAAGACTTTTCCATTCTTCTTAAAATTTTTAAAAATATGATACAAAAAATTACTACAAATTTTGTGTTCAAATTTTTGTATAAATGTAGTAAGAATTTGTACCCAGAAGCCCTGCACTTTCCTCGTGACAAAAATCTTTTTTTGGATATAATGGGTTATGCTTTTAATGGGTATTCATAGCGACTACCTACCTACCTACCGTAACTCTGCGCGGATTTTCGCTAACACCAATATCAATGCCTCTTTTTCGGTCTTTCTGTGCCGAAGAAGGTTTTTTTCTTTTACCAGCGAGGATAGTCTTATGAAACTGGATACACAGGAACGGCTAAACAGAGCCGATTCCGGTTCCGGTCCTGACCCCTGCTGTTTGGACAGGCATGGTTATTGGGTAATGGGTATGGATGCTGGTTATGCCCCACCAGCCCGCCTGTCAGAAACCGCAGCGAGAAGGGTCCTTCAAAAAGGTCGTGCTACTCGGGGGCCGGGGTGGAGATTGTGCAATTAAATTACTTTTATAATCAATGGTGAAGATACTTTATTAGGAGGAAAAAATGATTAAAGAAACGAATTGGGGTTCCCAAAACCCACTTTATGGTACCTCGAAATGTTGCACTTGTTCTTGTCATAGCTGCAGCTGCAGTTGTGGTTGTGACCCTCAACAGGGCGATTCTGCAAGTAGTCTGGCATCGGAGATGTATATAACTGAGGTTCAAAATTCAAGTGCAAACGTGAGGGTCTTAGCGCCGGATCAATGGACCCTGTCGGTATACATACCATAACCAGCTATGAAAATATTAGGGGTATGGATAATTTTTCTCCATACCCATGTCTGTAATGCACTATGAGAACTCCCTTTATTTATAAATTTGTTAGCAGGAACGATACGCCCTACATATATGATGTAAACACAAATAAAATATTGGCGGTTAATGATATAGTTTATGATATTATTACAGATTTTAAAACCATTTCAACTGAAGAAATAATTAATAAATGGAGTAAGAAATACAATAAAGAAAAAATAAGAAAAGCAGTAGGTGTCATCATACAGAAAGAAAAGGAAAACTATTTTTCATGTTCGCGACCAACACAAATGTTACCACCGTACGGTTGTGATGAAAATTTAGAAGCCCACTTAGCTCATAGAGTAGAACAATTAATTTTAAATATAACTGAACAATGTAATATGCGATGTAAATATTGCGTGTATAGTGGAAACTATTACTATGAAAGGAAGCATTCAAATCGAAAAATGAAAGACGATATATGGAAAAGAGCATTGCTTTACTTTTGTTCTCATACGAAAGATGTTGAAAGGCATGTAACCTCATTTTATGGAGGCGAACCATTATTGATGATGGCTAAAATAAAAGATGCTATTGATTTTTGTCAGATTGTCGGCCCTAATAACTACCAATTTATCATTGATACTAATGGGTTAATGTTAAAGGAAGAAATAATAACTTTTTTAATAAAAAATGATGTATCTATTCAAATCA
>CBFGJP010000022.1:20207-20482 GCA_965649105.1 Caldifarciminota bacterium | reverse complement strand
CCCTAAACATATTCACGATCAGTACCGGAGAGATAAAAAAGGGAGGCCAACTTTTGATAAAATTATTAATAATATAACCACATATATTAGATTGGCGAATTATTATAAGGTAAAACCAAAGCTGAAACTCCAATGCACTGTGGCGCCGGACAGTAGTCTACTTGAAATAAATGAATTCTTTGAAGAAAATGATATTTTAAAAAATATCAATGTTAATATTAACTTTGTTTCAGAATTAGATAATTCTTTTATCAACCGATTTCCCCACGAAGTTT
>CBFGJP010000022.1:0-20197 GCA_965649105.1 Caldifarciminota bacterium | reverse complement strand
GTTTTCTACAAGCGTCATCTTCAATTTAAGGAATTATTGAATCATTACATTTATTGCCGCATTAATAATCGGGAACCAACGAAGATTGAGAGAGCACTTTTTGATAAACCATTACTTGAAATACATCACAGGAATTTTGATAGCCAACTTAATGAAATTAATGCAAATGGCAATTGTATCCCCGGTGTGAGGAGACTTTTTGTAGATGTCTTTGGTAATTACTATCCTTGTGAGAGGACCGGTCAAGCATTTAATATTGGTAATATCCATACTGGAACTGAAAAAAATAAAATAAAAAAGATTTTTGAAGACTATATCAAACAGTCTTGTGAAATATGTTTTAACTGCTGGGCAGTGCGATTATGTACAGTATGTCTTGCACAAGCAAGGAAAGGCAATTACTTTGACATAAATCGAAAGACTGAAAACTGTACCAAAAACACTGCTTTTCTTTCTACAATGTTCCAGACTTATGCCACTATACTTGAAGAAAATCCAAATGGGATGGCTTGGGCAGAAAACCGAAAATTAATTTGATATAACTGAATTTTTTGTTATGCAGGAGGACTATTGACGCACTTGGATTTTTTAGATATAATTAACTCAAGGGGAAAATATGGATAATACAAAATTGAAAAATATTTTACTCTTAATTCTTCTAATCATCATCGGGGGTGTCTATTTATATACGGTAGCGCCGACTGCTTCATTTTGGGATTGTGGTGAATTTATCGCTTCCGCATATACCCTCGGAGTACCTCATCCACCGGGTACCCCATTTTATGTGATATTGAGCAGGGTCTGGTTGATGATTATAGGTATTCCTGCCGGATTATTTTCAAAAGAGATCGCCTGGCATATGAATTTGATTGCCATAACATTTACCCTTTTATCCGCCTTTATCTTTTATCGACTCCTCTTAAGAATATTCAGATTATGGTCAAAGGATGAAAATTGTCTAACCCAGATTCTCGTTGCCTTTGGAACGACCTTATTGATATGTTTCTTTTACACGGTCTGGGAGAATGCGGTTGAGACAGAAGTCTATGCTGCAGCCACCTTTGTCTTTTTACTTATCAATTATATAACATTACGATGGTATGAAAGTGTAAAAAAAGGAGAACCAAAAAATAATTATTTGCTCCTTTCCTTTTATCTCATCTTTTTATCCACCGGCATTCACTTAACTCCGTTTCTTATTTCTGTTCCAATCTATGTTTTTATTTTCATTGTTGAAAGAAGGTATCTGAAAGATTGGTTACTTTTACTCCTTGGATTATTCCAGGTAATCTTTTTCTTTTTGCTTTTTATCGCTCAAGAAAATCTTTATACACTATCAGTAATTCTATTGATAATAATATTGCTTGGAGGGATTGTATTACCACTCAATAATCCCAAAAAATACCGTCACTGGCTATTTTTCTGGTCAGGTGTTTTGCTCGTTATCATTGGTATTTCAACCGAATTATATTTGCCGATAAGGTCCAGAAAACTGACTGAATTATATAAAGATAAAACTGCACAGGAGAGATATCTCAAAGGTGAGAATATCGCTCCGAGAATAAATGAATGTGAACCGGGTGCGAGTTTCAAGGCATTTGATGATGCTCTCCACAGGCGCCAGTATGGACCACAATATCTCTTGCCACGCAAGACCCAAGAAAAAACAGGGTATAGCGTTATTGAAGGTTATTTCTGGCAGTTCGCATTGTTCATAAGATATCTTTCCTGGCAGATTGCACCGGAAAGTTTTAATAGATTCTTCCGTGCAATTTTGCTTACGATATTCTATACAGCAGGAATATGGGGTATCTTTGAACTTTTTAAAAGAGAGAAAAAATTATTTATTTTTATGATGTTCATTATGTTTATGCTTTCTTTTGCAATGATTGGTTATTTGAATTTAAAATTTTCCCCCAGCGATACTAATCCTAAACATCTACCACACGATATTGATGCTCATGAGGTGAGGGAGCGTGATTATTTCTTTCATACTACCTATGTCTATTTTGGTTTACTTGTAGGGCTCGGTTTTTATGCATTTGTAGAATGGATAAAGAAAGAAAGTAAAAATAATAGATTCGCAAATATCGGTGCGTATTCCAGCATAATTGTCTTTGGTATTATACCACTTTTTACAAATTTCACTTTAAACAATCGCTACGGAAATTTTATTCCTAAGGATTATGGAATAAATATGTTAATGTCCTGTGATAAAGATGGAGTTATCTTTACCAATGGTGATAACGATACATTTCCATTATGGTTTGCCCAGGAAGTCCTGGGGGTGAGGAGGGATGTTATCGTCGCAAATCTCTCCCTTATTAATACCGATTGGTATATAAGACATTTGAAATACTGGGGTGCACCGATAAATTTCAGTGAATGGGTGATAAAAAGTTTAGACCCCCAGATGACACCAGACCGCAGGATTATATATGTCAAGGATATAATGATTCGTCATATCATTGCAGTAAATGCCGGTATCAAATTAAAGGATGAGGATTATTTCATCACCGGGGAAAAATTTGCCGCAAAATACTTAAAGGGTTACCAGGGTAAAAGGCCGATCTATTTCTCCACCACAGTCTCGCCGGGGAATTATAAGGGATTTGAACCATATATGAGACTTGAGGGTCTGGTCTATCGGATTGTTGGTGATAGTATTGCCCCGCCAAACAATATTGACATAGCGCGAACCAGGGATCTCTTCTACCGTGATTATCGTTATACCGGTGTCTTTGAGCCCGAAAAGCAGGGACAACTTGCTACGCTTCTTGATGACTTTGAAAAGAGAAAAAGAGAAGGTGAATTTTATGACTTCAAGGTTGTAAAGGATGAGAATACCGATCGGTTATATGGCAACTATGCCGCGTGTTTATCTCAATTTGGAGATGCTTTGCTTAATTTTGGTGATATTCAAGGGGCGATCAAAGCCTGGCGTTTTGCAATGCTCTTTGCGCCACCCCAGGCATTCCGATCATTTCTCTTTAATATCGGATTGCTCTACGCCCGGAGTGGGATGTTAGACTCGGCACAGCATTATTTTGCACAGATTGAAACAAAAGATCCACAATTACTTTTAAAATTGGGCATGGCATATCGCTCATTTGGATGGTACGAAAAGGCGATCGAGTGTTTCCAAAGGTTAATAAGCCAAAACCCACGCAATCAACAAGGATATATTGGACTTTTAACAGTCTATCTTGATTCTGGGGATACCGCCAATGCCCAGCGAATTCTTAAGGATTGGCTGATGATAAATCCCTATGACACAAGTGCATCTCATCTATTAAAAGAATTAGGCGGTTAATTGAGAAGTTGTTTTGATTTCAGAAAAATCTAATTGAAGTAGACATTGATTTAGTTATGATGCTTTTAAGTATCATTCTCCTTAGTTTGGTGCCTTATGAATTTAAGGCGAATAGGATTACAAAACCGCCGGTGATTGATGGTTATTTAAATGACTCCTGCTGGAAGGAAGCAACAAAAATAGATAAGGATTTCCGAAATTACATTGTAAATGACCCCGAATATGGTAAGATTTCACCAAAAAAGACGATTGTTCTTGTTGGATATGATGGTAAAAATTTATATATTGGTTTTATCTGTATAGAACACGAAAAGAACAAAATCCGGGCAAATGCTAAAAAGCACGGTTTCTCAAAGGAAATGCTTGAAGATGACCGGGTAGAAGTACACATCAACCCATCTATGATTAAAACTGATGATTATTTGTTCTGGGTAACGCCAAAAGGAATTCGGTCGTTCGTAATTTTTTCCGTTGAAGTATCACCACATCTCCAATTTGAAAGTGAGCTTCTTGAGAATTTTATCTGGTATGCCGATGCAAAGATTTTAGATACCTGTTGGACAGTAGAAATACAAATTCCATTTCAGAGTTTCAGGTTTTATTCAGACTATATTGATACTTGGCGTGTGGATTTTGGTCGGGTGCCAGCGATTGAATTCCATACCACGTATCATCTATCACCAAAAGTACGCGATGAGCTTACTACAAAATACTTTGCCCGGATGCATATAAATGACTGGATTGAAAAGCCTGAAAGGATTGAGTTCCTGCCGTATTTAACCGGTGGTTTGACCATTGATACACTGACCAACCCTAATCTACGACTTGGATTTGGCGGTAAATACTACTTCAATTATGATAATATCCTTGATTTTGCCATTTTACCCGACTTCTCTCAGATTGAGACCGATGTTCCGCAGATTGATGTCAATACCACATCTGCCCTTTATTATGAAGAGAAGCGACCGTTCTTTACCGAAAGAAAAACATTCTTTGAGACGCCGTTTGAGGTTTTTTATACAAGGATGATAAATGACCCATTTGTTGCAGTTAAATATACCGGTAGCATTAAGGACTATTCAATGGGTTATATCTTTGGCCTTGACCGCCATACACCATTTATTCTTCCCTTTGCGGAGCGGAGTTTTAGTATTAGTAGTGATAAGGTTAGTGTAGCAGATATCTTGAGGGTAAAGAAGACCTTTTTAATGAATAACTATCTTGGGCTATTGGCAACCGATAGGGAAATAATAGATGGTGGCTTTAATCGGACATTTGGTCTTGATGGTGCATTTGGATTTTTGAAAGAAAACACTGTAAAATTTCAGGGGATATTGACCTGGACAAAAGAGCCATTTGATACATTGTTGTTTAATGGTTATGGAATAGAATTCAATGGTCGGACTGCAAGATTTGATGGCGAGGAATTTATTGACAATGGGACGCTAATAGAGTATTTCCATAAAAGAAAATATTTCAATTTCAATGGTTATTTCAAAGCCCTCTCTCCAGAATTTCGGGCAGACCTTGGTTTTATTAACTATAATGACTGGACAAAATATGGATTTTCTGTTAATTTTCCGTGGATAATAAAAAAATATTTTATTGAATCGGTTACTCCAGAATTGCAATTTGAAAGGGCACATAGATACTTTGGAATAAACACCGGCTTCAGTCGGAGTTGTGGTATAACCCTTCAATTTAAATATTTAATCAACACCCGGTTTATCTATCAATTGAGTGATAAATTCTATCGTGATATGTGGTTTAATGATATGTGGTCTTATAGTGCAAGTTTATCAAGTTATACCCTGAAATCCCTGTCAATCGGTATGTTTCTGAACTATGGTCGCTCAATAAACTACTATTCTACACCTTTAAATCTGGGCTATAATCTATATCCCTATTTCTGGTTTGATTATCATTTTGGTCCAGTATCAATTGGTGCAAAATATTATCAATATCTATTCTGGTCGCAAAAATTTGGTGAATGGATATATGATCAAAAGACTTTTGAATTAAATCTTTCTTATACATTTACTCGTTTTATGAGTTTTCGGGTTATCGGGCAATATAACTCCAGCAACAAAAATCTCCTCATTGCCCCTTTATTTTCATTCACACCCACGCCCTTAACCCTTTTTTATCTTGGTGCCAATCATAATTTTAATAATGAAACGCCTCTTGATATTGGAGGATATGAGCATACTAAATCCCAGATATTCTTAAAATTGCAATACCTGTTTCGGCGTTGAAAGATAGGGTCAAAGAATACCTTAGACATTATTCAAATTTTTTGAGACTGTGCAGAGAGTTCTATAAATATGGCTATTGGTCAGCGGTCTTGACCCTTGGGACAACAATCCTCCAATTACCGGGTCCGCTCTTAACGAAGTATGCAATTGACCGTGTATTACCACAGAAGAATATGCAACTCCTCAATATTATTGTGCTTGGGTTATTGCTATTGATCAACATTTTTTCAGCAGGTAGAAAAGTGTTGACTTTTGCATTAGAGTATGCCTTCTTTCCGCCTGTAGCATGATTCTCCATCTGTTCAACTATTCTAACATGTTAGAATGTTAGAATGGGATGTATATCTGGTTTTACTACAATTATGTGCATGACCAGTGGAATTAGGGAGTAAAGATGGCAAACAGAATTTATAAAAGAATACCAATGTTAGAACTTCACATTTATTATATATCAAAACTCAAGGGATTAGAAGTTGTTAGATATGAGATAAAAAATTTCACCAAAAAGCACCAAATAAATAGTTATATTAGGGAAAATAGGACTTATGTTTATCATTGACACCAGTTAAAAAATAGGTATTATTTTCCCAAAATGGTAAAGGAATACTGGCATACATTATCCATAGATGCAGTATTTGAAGCCCTGAAAACGAATGTGGAAGGGCTGAATTCTGAAGAGGCACGCATACGACTTGAAAGGTTCGGCCCCAATGAGATAAAAGAGGCGAAGAAGAAGACCCCATTGGAGATGCTCCTTGACCAGTTCAAGGATTTTATGATCTTAATTCTTATTGCTGCCGCAATTATCTCCGGAATTGTTGGTGAACCAGTTGATACAATCGCAATAATTGTCATTGTAATTCTCAATGGTGTGATTGGATTCGTTCAGGAATATCGTGCCGAGAAGGCGATTGATGCATTGAAGAAGATGGCACAGGCGAATATCAATGTGCGGAGAAATAATATTGTATACACGATTCCAATTTCTGAGGTTGTGCCCGGTGATATTGTTCTGCTTGAAGCAGGGAATATCGTGCCCGCGGATTTAAGGCTTATTGAGGTTGCCCAGTTAAAGATTGATGAGGCACCATTAACCGGGGAATCAATCGCGGTAGAAAAATTTACCAGAGAACTCCACGATCCACAAATTCCACTGGGTGACAGAAAGAATATGGCATATAAAGGCACCATCGTCACCTATGGCAGGGGAGCGGGTGTTGTTGTGGAAACCGGGATGGAAACAGAACTCGGTAAGATTGCGACAATGATACAGGAAGAAGAGGGGGTGAAGACACCATTGCAAAAAAGGCTCACGGCATTTGGAAAATGGCTCACCATCATCTTTCTTGTGGTATGTGGCATAGTCTTTCTCTTTGGAATTCTGCGCGGAGAGCCGATAACCTTGATGTTTTTGACAGCGGTAAGCCTTGCGGTTGCCGCAATTCCTGAGGCTTTGCCCGCGGTCGTTACGATTGCCCTTGCCTTAGGTGCGAAGAAGATGGTGAAAGAGAATGCATTGATGCGGAAATTGTCCGCAGTTGAGACACTGGGTTCAGTGACTTATATCTGCTCAGATAAGACTGGAACCCTTACCCAGAATAAGATGATTGTGCGCGAGATTTTTATTAACAACAAAATCGTAAGGGAAGATGATTTTCTTAATTATGCAGAAAAGAATCCACTATTCTTTCTTGCCCTTGCCCTGAGCAACGATGCCCAGTATGATAAGGATGGCAAGATAATTGGTGACCCAACTGAGACTGCACTCTGTGCGGCTGCTTATGAGGCAGGATTTGATAAGCGTGAATTGATAAAAAGGCATCCCCGCATCGCTGAGATTCCATTTGATTCAGACAGAAAGTGTATGACCACAATCCATAGGATGGAGGATGGCAGGATAATCTCTTTCACAAAAGGGGCGATAGATTCACTCCTTGAAAGGGCGATTGGATATCTAACTGATGGTGAAGTCAAAAAAGATTTTGAATCCCTTAACAAGGCAAATCTGAAGATGGCAAATGATGGATTGAGGGTGCTGGCAATTGCAATGCGGGAATGGAAGGAAATGCCGAAAAATTTAAATCCTGCACATATTGAAGATAAACTTATAATCCTTGGACTTGTGGGTATGATTGACCCACCACGATTAGAAGTGAAGGAGGCGATAAGGCAGTGTAAGACCGCAGGGATCATTCCGGTGATGATCACCGGTGACCATCCAATCACTGCCCGTTCAATTGCATATCAACTTGGGATTATGGGTGAGGATGCCCAGGCGGTGATCACGGGTAAAGAACTTGATGCATTATCCCTTGAAGACTTTGAAAAAAGGGTTGAGCATATTAGAGTCTATGCACGGGTTGCTCCAGAACAAAAATTGAAGATAGTTAAAGCCCTACAGGACAAAGGACAGTATGTAGCAATGACCGGTGATGGCGTGAATGATGCACCGGCATTGAAAAGGGCAGATATCGGTGTGGCAATGGGCATAATGGGGACTGAGGTCTCTAAAGAGGCATCCCATATGATCCTTCTTGATGACAACTTTGCGACAATTGTGAAGGCGGTGAGGGAGGGAAGGAGGATATTTGATAATATCCGTAAGTTCATAAAATATCTTATGACCAGTAATTCCGGAGAAATATATACACTATTCTTTCCACCATTTTTGGGATTGCCATTGCCGCTATTGCCGATTCATTTATTGTGGATAAATCTTGTCACCGATGGTGCCCCTGCGCTTGCCTTGAGTGTAGAACCTGAAGAAAAACATATTATGCAAAGACCGCCAAGGCCACCCCAAGAAAGTCTATTTGCACATGGTCTTGGTCTTCATATTATTTGGGTGGGTTTGCTAATGGGAGCAATAACGATATTCACCCAATACTGGGCAATTCATATTGGTGATGCCCACTGGCAGACAATGGTGTTTACAGTCTTATGTTTCAACCAGATGGCACATGTTCTGGCAATTCGATCAGAAAGGGAATCTTTATTTACGCAGGGGATTTTTTCCAATAAACCTTTGTTGGGTGCAGTACTTTTTACATTTTTATTACAGTTATGTGTCATATACATCCCATTTTTACAGCCTATATTTAAAACCCAGGCTTTGACAATCTCGGAACTGGCACTATGCCTCTTGTTTTCCTCTATTGTTTTCTTTGCAGTGGAGATAGAAAAATTGATTAAACGTTTGAGGGCAAAAAAGCAATCCTTTACATAATGTAATGGCAGGCTACCACGTAGAACAGTGGATACCGAAATCATCGTACATTAATTGCTGACTAAAATTGATTCAAAAAATGTGGCAGAGAATCATAGCTCAGTTCAATTGACTGAAAACCGATTTTCAGATATAATCCAGTTATGAGGGTCTTAAGGAATCTTTTTCTATTGTCTCTTTGTTTGATATTTTGTGTCCGAACTGAGAAAGAATATCATTATCAAAATTTTGTAGTTGGTGGTCCGTGTGAGATAAGATTTTATTGTGCGGATAAAAATAATGCTCAAAAGGCCTTAGAGGAAATTGACAGAGAATTATCATATCTTGATTCATTACTCAGTTATTTTTCGCCAAAGAGCCTGGTCAGTAAAATAAATAAAGAACATTGTGCTTATATTTCACCAGGTATCAAACCGATGTTTTTAATGGCGGATTCAATCAGTCGGCTCACAGAGGGTTTATTTGATATTTCAATTGCACCGCTGCTTGAGATATGGGGATTTTATGGCAAAGAAAAAGGAGTTCCTGAAAAGAAAGAAATTGAAAAGGCAAAGAGATTGGTTGATTATAAAAGAATAAAAGTCACTGATGATTCGGTATTTATCCCTGATAGTATGAAGATTGATTTGGGAGGGATTGCCCAGGGATTTGCTGCGGACCGGGTTGCAGAGATATTGAAAAACCATAATATCAAGTCGGCGATTATCAACATCGCGGGCGAGGTCTATGCTATTGGTAAATCACCAAAAAATAGACCCTGGGTCGTGGGTATAAAAAACCCAAGGGCAGATGGCATTATTGAGAAGGTGGGAATGGTTGACTGTGCATTGTCCACATCTGGTGATTATGAAAAGTTTTTTATTGCCAATGGAATTCGCTATGCCCATATTATTGACCCCAGAACTGGTTACCCTGCCCGGGATTTTGCCTCGGTCACGATATTTGCAGAGAATGCGAGTTTCGCAGATGGGCTTGCAACCGCGGTATCTGTGATGGGCGCCCAAAAAGGAAAAAAATTCCTTGACTCCATAGGGATTAAAGGTATAATATACTATGAAAATGAACATAGACTTGAAAGGCTTGAGACAGAATGAAAGTTGAAGCAAGATACTATGAGGTCTTTGAAGGTCACCTCCAGTGCAGGCTCTGCCCCCACGAGTGCAAGATTCTACCTGGTAAAAAAGGGATTTGTCGTGCGCGTATCAATGAAGAAAACAAACTCTGGGCAATTGATTATGGAGAGACTACTTCAATTGCATTAGACCCGATTGAGAAGAAGCCTTTATACCATTTTTATCCTGGTTCCCAGATTCTTTCTATTGCCTGCAATAGTTGTAATATGAGATGTCCTTTTTGTCAAAATTGGGAGATTTCCCAGATAGAGGTCAATACTGAATACTTATCGCCTGAGATGCTTGTGAAGATCTTTAAAGAACATCCTTCAATCGGTGTCTCCTACACCTATACTGAGCCCTTGATGTGGTTTGAATATCTTCTTGATGCGGCAAAATTGATAAGGGAAAATGGAGGTAAGAATGTCCTGGTGACGAATGGTATGATAAATGAAGAGCCCCTGCGCGAACTTCTACCATTAGTTGATGCAATGAATATTGATTTGAAGACAATCAACCCTGATGTTTACAAAAAGAAATTGGGTGGAGACCTTGATGTTGTTAAAAGGACCATAGAAATTTCACAAAGATCCTGTCATATAGAGATAACAAATCTCATTGTGACCGGTTTGAATAATAAACCTGATGATATACAGGGACTCATTGATTATGTAGCAGGTGTGAACCCTGAAATTCCCTTGCATTTTTCCCGTTATTATCCGAATTATAAATATACAAAGCCGCCGACACCGATTGATACACTTTTGGATGCCTATGAAAAGGCAAAGAAAAAATTGAAATATGTCTATCTTGGGAATGTGCCCGGTGAAGATGGTTCAAATACCTATTGTCCGAAGTGTGGTGCATTATTGATTGAAAGAATGTATTTCAAGGCGTTGATAAAGAATTTAAAAGGTTCAAATTGTGCAAAGTGTGGAGAAAAGATTAATATTGTTTTATAAATTTTATGTTTTTTGGGATTTGGGGTTTAATTATAAGGAGGTAATATATGGCAGCAAAGAGAAAATTACCAACAATAATATTAGGGATAATCATCGGTGGAATAATCGGTTCTGCATTATCCCATTTTTTAGGTAGTATTTTTCCACCCGGACCAGTAAAAGGTTTTTTCTTCAATGCTTTAAAGATCGGGTTTTCAACGGTCCATATAAATCTTGGATTTATCACCCTTTCCTTCGGACTCTTTTTTAATATCACAATTCTAACAATTGTCTTTGTATTCCTTATGATTTATCTGCTGTATAAATTATAATAACCTCCTCTCAACTCCTTTATTTTATTCCCCTGTTTTTCGCTTTTGTCAATGTCAACATCTTCCACTTGCGAAGTGGTATGAGATATTTATCTATTCAACACATTATCGTGATAGACAAGAACACACTGATAGACCACCAAGAAATATATGGCACATTGGCCATCGTTTTGGTTTTGCCCTGGGAACAAAGACAATCTTTCTACCGGAGATAAACTAAGTTCTCCTTTTTTACTATTGACAATTCCGAAAATTAAATTATAATATTATAATAGATTTAACTAATGAAAGGGGGTGGTTATATAAGTAAAGAAATATGAATCTACGGGGATGTGTGGATGAGAAAAAAATCCTATTAAGATAGAATAAGGAGGTAAAAAATGATAGGTTTGGCTTCTATATTGATATTAGCACTCTTGCCGCCGGTTCCGGGTAAAATGACACCGGAACTTGTGGAAATCTTAAATAACACGCCACCACAGGAAAAGATTTTTGTCATCGTCCATATGAATACTGAATATCCTTATGACCAGATTCAAAATATGACACCGCAGGAGAAATGCAATGTTTTTGAGACAGTGGCGATGAATTCACAACGGGATGTGGTTAACTACCTCAATTCATTACCAAAGGATAAGGCAGAGGTTGTAAGACAATTCTGGATTTTTAATGGATTCCATTTGAAGGCGACAAAAGATGTGATTGAAGAGATTGCAAAAAGGGATGATATCTGGTGTATCTCTCATAATGGAACGATTCAGTTAGATGCTGTTCAGGGTGAAGAAGTCTTTGAACCAAGGGCACCGGAATGGAATATTACCAAGATCCAAGCTGAGTCCTGCTGGGCAGCAGGTTTCAATGGAACAGGAATAATTATTGGCCATATTGATACAGGTGTCTATACCGATCATCCTGCACTTGCAGGAAAATGGCTTTCGCCTTACTGGCACGATGGGGTTAGCGGACAATCAACTCCCTATGATGACCATAACCACGGCACACATACAATGGGTACGATCTGTGGTGGTGATGGCCCTGGTCCATTTACATACGACATTGGCGTTGCCTATGGTGCAAAATATATTCCTACTAAGGCATTTGATGCGAATGGTAGTGGTCAATTTGCCTGGATTGATGCCTGTATGCAGTATCTAGCGAATTTGAAACAGAGCGGTGTTGATATCAGAGTGATTGGAAATTCCTGGGGTAATAGTGATGGCTCATATACCGGTTTCTGGAATGCGGTTTTGAACTGGAAGAATCTCGGTGTATTCCCGGTATTTTCCAATGGTAATAGCGGCCCTGGTTCAGGGACAGTTGGCTCACCGGCAAGTTATCCAATAACCATTGGTGTTGGTGCAACTGATAATGGTGATAACATTGCCAGTTTTTCATCCCGTGGTCCATCACCGAATGTCAGTCCAATAAATGACCCGCAATACTGGTATTATCCAACCTGGAATTTCTTAAAGCCCGATGTCTCAGCACCAGGGGTCAATGTCAATTCCTCGCTGAGAACTGGTGGATATGGAACGATGAGCGGCACTTCAATGGCATCACCCCATGTCACTGGTGGAACAGCAGTCTTATTGCAGAAGAACACCGGGCTTACGGTAGGCGACCTTTATGATTTATTCAGAAACTACTGTGATCAACCATCCGCTGGTGCACCGTACCCGAATAACAATTATGGCTGGGGGAGAATAAACCTCTGGCGCTCATTACAGGCTGTACCAACCAGCAACAGGCCGAATGTAGTATTGAGCAGAACAAATATCGTTAATGATAACAATGGTAATGGCAAACTTGACCCTGGTGAGAATGCAGGCATTGTGACTTATGTGAAAAATACAGGCGGAGTCACTGCAACAAATGTTCAGGGAAGACTCAGAACCACTTCACCTTATATCACAATAACCGATTCAATGTATACATATGGAACAATCAATTCTGGTGATAGTGCAAACAATGTTTCCGACCCTTATGATGTGAGCGTTCATGCCTCAACACCACCCGGTCATATGGCGAATTTCCAACTTGTCCTTACAGCGGCAGAAACTACTTGGACAAGAACCTTTTCATACCAGGTCGGCGTTGCACCCGGTGAAATCATCTGGGGCCCAAAATCCCTGCCCAACTTCCCGACAAACAATTTCATCTACGGGGTTGCCTATGACCGAGCCGGTGATAGAATCTATGTCGTAGATTTCTATTCTACCTCAATCCGTTACTATTCCTCAGATAGTTTTGTAACATACTATGGTGCAATCACTGCACCGCAGGATTCAGGAGTTGACCTCGCATACTCCCGGTATGATGATGCATTATACTTTGCCAATTATCCACAGAAACAAGTCTGGAAGTTAAACAAAACCACTGGCGCGGTTTTGAGACAGTTCAATAATCCGGCAAATGACTATCCAGTAGGGCTTGCTTTCCGTGCACCAAACACAATGTGGTATGCAGATAGAAGAACCGCAATTAGCGGTCCTGCGCTTATCTATATTGGTGATACGCTCGGAACAGCGACTCAATATAATAGTCCAATTCAAGGATACTACAATACCCGCTGCCTTGCCTATGATTCCCTGGGTAACTCATTTGTTAATGTCCAGACCTGGTTCAATTCGAGTCAGGTTCTTGATAGTGTTGGAGTTGTGGAATTCACAGGAACACCACCTACATTTACCGGGAAAAAGTTTCTCTTGAATCCCGGCTGGAATATCCGTGGTATTGAGGCAGACCCGAGAGACGGTAATTATTGGGTAACGATTGTGCAAATCAGTGGTTCCTATGTGAATCAGATTGTAAAGGTCAAGGGCTTCTATACACCGCTCACACCTGTTGAGGAAACAGAAAAAGAGAATGTTGCACAGTGGAAACTTCTAAAAGTCGTGCCTAATCCTTCAAGGGAAAATCTGTCATTCCATATCAATCCCAATAATCTGAAGCATAATTACCTGAGCATCTTTGACATCAGTGGTCGGCTCGTGGCAAAAGTTCCGTTTAATAAAGGTGAAAGTGTTATCCAGTGGAATCCAAGAAAGGCTTCTCTTGCTGATGGTATCTACTTCGTGATGTTAGAAAAAGATGACGGTGTGATCACACAGAAATTTGTCCTGACGCATTAATACTAATTGAATCTCTAAGAAAGCCCCGGCTTAGAGCCGGGGCTTTTTATATTCAGAAAACAACAACAACAATCTCATCCTTCCACTTGCGAAGTGGAAGATTTCTTATTTCATCTGTAACACCAGCCCACAATGTTCCTTCAGATGTTAACTGTGTTGTGAAGAGTGAAGATTTTACCCCACATCCTACAAACAGATCCTAATTAAGAAAAATTCAAATAATTGAATATAACTTTTTTCCTTATATTAATAATAAAAGAAGTTAGGTAGTGTCCAGATTTATCTGGATGAACTGTAATCGTCCATCTGAAGATGGATGCTACAAAAGGCGACGCTCCTATTTGAAATTTTCTTACAACTATACTTTGGATGCAGCAGTTATGACCCTCAACATCTTCCACTTGCGAAGTGGTATGAGATACCATGTCTTGAAACTCTGCAAATCTCCCTTGACAATCAGTGTATTTTTGTATAATATAAACAATATGAAAAAATGTGTCAAGATGAAGGGACAATCTGTTTTTTTACAAATTAATCCAAGGAATATGAAATTTGAAATAAGAAAAAGGTAATTTATGGGGGAACAAAATAAATATCCGAAGGTAATGAAAACCTCTTTTGAAGATGTAAGGGTACCTTTAGACTTGACATTTATTGCAAACGAACCAGGTAAAACACTCAAAGATAGATTTGAGCAGTTAATCAAAGACTGTTCATTCTTTGATTGCCTTATTGCTTATTTTCGCGTAAGCGGATTTCATGCAATATACAAATCCCTCGAAAAAACTGAGAGTATAAGAATTCTTATTGGAATTGGAACAAGCGAGGAAACCTACGATTTAATAAAAAGTTCAAAGGAGATAGCAAGTTCTTCCTTGTCCCATTCAGAAACAAAACAAGAGGTTGAGAGAGTCATAGAAAATGAAATGGCTGAATCAGAAGATAAAAAGGATGTTGAAGAGGGAGTCCATAAGTTTATTGAATGGATAAAAAATGGGAAACTGCAAATAAGGGCTTATCCATCCCAGAATATTCATGCAAAAATTTATATTATGACTTTTAAAGAGGGAGACAGAGATGCAGGAAGGGTCATAACTGGCTCAAGTAATTTCACTCAATCAGGTCTTGAGGACAATCTTGAATTTAATGTTGAGTTAAAAAATCGCTCTGATTATGAGTTTGCAAAGCAGAAATTTGAGGAGTTATGGAAAGACGCAGTGGATGTATCTGAAAAATTTGTCCAGACAATAAATGAAAAAACCTGGCTCAATCAAAATATCACTCCCTATGAACTTTATCTTAAATTTTTATACGAGTATTTTAAAGATGAACTCTCAAGAACCGATGAACTCTTTACAAAATATGAGCCAGAGAATTTTAAAAGATTTAAATATCAGGAGCAGGCAGTTCTAAATGCAAAAAAGATTTTAGAAGAATATGGAGGGTGTTTTATTTCTGATGTAGTTGGGCTTGGTAAAACTTATATTGCCACAATGCTTGCAGGACAGATTGATGGTAGGACCCTTGTTATAGCACCCCCTGCACTTATTGATGAAAATAATCCTGGTTCATGGTCAAATGTCATTCGTGACTTCCACGTTCCAGCCAAATGTTGTTCTATTGGTAAACTCGATGAAGCCAAAGAATACATAGAGAGATATGAAAAAAGTGATACCCGTGTAAAAAACATTATCATTGACGAAGCACACCGTTTCAGAACAGAAACAACTATTAGTTATGAAGATATTGCTCAAATTTGTCGCGGTAAAAGGTTAATTTTAGTCTCTGCAACTCCTTATAATAATTCGCCAAAAGATATTCTTGCGCAAATAAAACTCTTTCAAAACACCAAAAAAAGCACCATTCCCGGGCTGCCAGACCTGGAAGAATTTTTTGGAAGGCTTGAGGGAAGACTGCAAAGAGTTAACCGCCAGAAAGATTACAATAAGTTTCTTGGAATAACAAAAAGCAATGCGAAAGAAATAAGAGAGAAAGTTCTCAAATATTTAATGGTTAGAAGGACAAGAGCAGAAATAGAAAAATATTTTGCAGAGGATTTAAAGAAAAATAATGTCAAATTTCCAGAGGTGGAAGACCCGAAGCCTTTTTATTATCAGCTTAATGAACAGGAAGACAAGATTTTTATGGAAACAGTGGAGCTAATCACGCAGGAATTTACATATTCGCGCTATATGCCTCTTCTTTATTTAAAGAAAGGAATTTCTCCCTTAGAAGAGCAGTCCCAAAGAAATATGGGCGGCTTTATGAAGGTTCTCCTTGTAAAACGGTTAGAGAGCAGTTTTCATGCCTTCCGTAAGAGTATAGACCGTTTCATAGATTCCTACAGTATGTTTATCAAAACCTATAATGATGGCTATGTCTATGTAAGTAAAAAATATATAAACAAGATTTTTGAACTATTAGAACAGGGGGACGATTCCGCTATCCAGAAATTGATTGAAGAAGGTAGGGCAGAAAGATATTCTGCAAAAGAATTTCATGAAGAATTCATAAAAGACCTTGAAAATGACCTTGAAGTTCTCAAAAAAATCAAATCAATGTGGGAAGGCATAAAAAGAGACCCAAAAATTGAGACCTTACTGAAGAATTTAAAAAATCACAATATATTAAAGGAAAAGGATAAAAAAATAATAATCTTTACAGAGTCAAAAGAAACGGCAGAGTATTTGACGAGTAGCATAAATTCCGAATTTGGTAAGATAGCACTTTTGTTTCATGGTAGTTCTTCAGAGGCTATTAGAGATAAAGTGATAGATAACTTTGATGCGCGGGCAAGGTTTAAAAAAGATGATTACAGAATTCTTGTCTCAACTGAGGTCCTTTCAGAAGGTGTCAACCTGCATCGCTCCAACATCGTAATTAACTACGATATTCCCTGGAATCCAACAAGGCTGATGCAAAGGGTTGGAAGGATAAATCGTATAGACACACCATTTGATAAAATTTATACATTTAACTTTTTCCCGACAAGACAGGCAGATTCAGAAATTGAACTTACAAATATTGCTCGCTCAAAGATAGAAGCTTTTTTGAGTTTGCTTGGTGGTGACGCTGCAATACTTACAGAAGGAGAACCTGTATCTTCACATGAACTATTTGATAAGCTGATTTCAAAGAAAACCATTACAGAAGATGAGGAAGAAGAAAGCGAGCTTAAATATCTAAAAATTATTGAGGATGTCCGCGATAAGAATCCTGAACTCTTTGAAAGAATAAAGCGTCTTCCAAAGAAGGCTCGTTCAGCAAAAAAAGTAACACAGGCATTCTTGCCTGTAGCACAGACATTCCTGTCTGTGTTACTTACCTTTTTCCGAAAAGGAAAATTGATGAAATTCTTTCTATCCAACGCAAATGATACAAAAGAACTTGATTTCCTGACCTCTGCAAAAATTTTTGAATGCAAGGCTGAAGAAAAGAGGGAGAGTCTTCCACTTAAAAACTATTACGAACTTCTTGATAAAAACAAGACAGCATTCTTCAACGCAACTATTGAAGAACTAATAGAAACTAAAGGTAGAAAAGGTTCTGATAGCGCAACGAGATTATTAAAAATTCTAAAAGCAACGCAAAAAAACAGCAGACAGCTGACAGAAGAGCAGGAAGAGTATCTCATAAAAGTTATCAATCGGCTTGAAGAAGGGGCGTTGCCGAAAAAGACAGTCCAGAAAAGTCTAAGGGCTCTCCATGAACTTAAAGAGGAAACACAAAATCCATTAAAAGTGATTGGCATTTTACAAAGAGAAATTTCACCAACATTCCTTAGAAGTCACTATGCAGAAACCTCTGCTGTGATAGAGGAAAAAAGGGAAGTAATTTTATCTCTTTATTTGAAATGAGAAGTAAGAATTTCAAAGAATCCACGACAACCGAATTTAAGAAATCAATAGGAGAATGGAAAGAGATTGTTGAAACCATATCTGCATTTGCAAATACTGAAGGAGGCACAATCTTTATAGGAATATCTGATTCAGGTAAACCTTTTGGTGTTAAACTTGGTAAAGGGACAATTGAGGATATTACAAACAAAATTATTAATAATACGGAGCCAAAAGTTTATCCTGATGTTTCAATTCAAAAAATAGAAAATAGGGAAATTATCGCGATAGATGTGAAGAAATCAGAAGATATTGTTTTAGCATTTGGGAGACCTTACAAAAGGGTTGGAAAAACAACGGTTCGTATGTCAAAAGAAGAACACGAGAGGAAGCTCTTAGAAAAACATAGAGAAGAATTGAGGTTTGATAATCAGATTTGCAAAGATGCTAAATTGTCTGATTTGGAGCAAGCCAAAATTAAAGAATTTTTGAAAAATGCACGAAGTGAAAGAGGTTTAGATATATCAGTAAATGCACCGCCAAAAGAAGTCCTGATGCGGTTGAACCTCTTAAAGGGCGACAAACTTACAAACTCTGCATTCCTTCTCTTTGGTAAATCACCACAGCGATTTTTTATTCAAACAGAAGTGAAATGTGTTCGGTTCAAGGGCACAGATGCTACAGCTCCATTAATTGATATGAAAGATGTTGGAGGGAATTTAATTGACCAGGTTATAGAGGTAGAAAAGTTCATCTTTAATAATATTTCTTTATCCGCATGGATT
The DNA here is from genome assembly GCA_965649105.1 of Caldifarciminota bacterium. Taxonomy (GTDB): domain Bacteria; phylum Hydrothermota; class Tepidihabitantia; order SM23-42; family JAOAFX01; genus JAOAFX01. The sequence goes on along the minus strand of CBFGJP010000022.1, from coordinate 1,266 downwards.
GAAGATGGAAAAATCCAAAGACAGGAAAAGTGGGAATATCCACCAAAAGCGATAAGGGAAGCACTTGTGAATGCTATTGCTCACCGAGATTATCGCTCCCCATCAAAGGTTCAGGTGAGAATATTTGACGACAGAATGGAATTCTGGAATCCAGGTAGATTGCCTGAGGGTTGGACCATTGAGAAATTAAAAGAAAAACACGAATCAAGACCTTTTAATCCTCTTATTGCAAAAGCATTTTTCTGGATTAAATACATAGAAGAAGCGGGAATGGGAACTAATAAAATTATTGAATGGTGTAAGGAATGGGGGCTTCCTGAACCTGATTTTGAATGGACAGGAACAAGCGTGGTTGTAACTTTGAGGAAGTCCAAACTCACTGATAAAATTATCAACGAATTAAATCAAAGGCAGAGAGCCATTATTGAGTATTTAAAGCAATATGGAAAAATAAATAGAAGTGAGGTAATGAGGATTCTAAATACATCGAAAGACACAGCATTCAGAGAGTTGGTAGATTTGATGAAAAAAGGTTTAATTAAAAGAGAAGGAAAAGGAAAAAATGTTTATTATTCTCTTTCGTAACGATGATTTGTCTTATAAATGCGACGCATTTGCGACGCATTTGCGACGCATAATTTTGAGGTGATTTAATATGGATAGACAGCAGGCAAAGAGGCTCATAATTGAGACATTTGAAAAGCCATTTAATAAAAGCAAATTCATAGAATTTATTGTAAATCTCCTTAAAACTTATGACAGAACAAAGACCTTTATTTATCAAGGTAATTACATCCCTGACGCCTTTGAAAAATATATAAGTTCACTGGAAAGGATTGGACAATACACTGATGATGATAAAGAGATTGATTTACTGATTGTCTATCTAAAAAAAGAGACTTCCCTTGAACGGGCAAGGACAATGCAGAGGAACTTTATTGCATGGTATCTGAAAGGCTCAAGAGGCGGAAAATTAAAAGATGCTGCTCTTTGTGCTTTTGTATCCCCAGATTCTGAAGACTGGCGTTTCTCTCTTGTCAAAATGGATTATAAATTTGAAGAAACTCCCAAAGGTAAAGTTAAGGTAAAAGAAGAGTTCACACCTGCAAGGAGATGGTCATATCTCGTTGGGAAAAACGAAAAGAGCCATACCGCCCAGAGCAGGTTTATTCCCGTCCTTGAAGATGATAGCAGGAAGCCGACCCTTGAAGATTTAGAAACTGCATTTAATGTTGAAGTTGTTACAAAGGAATTTTTCCAGAAATA
>CBFGJP010000021.1:25306-35095 GCA_965649105.1 Caldifarciminota bacterium | reverse complement strand
AATGCAAAAATGGAGAAAGGGCTAAAGATGACTAAAAAGACAGATAAACTATTGTAAGTATTAATCGGTCTATGGTTATTGGGCATAGAAATTGGTATGGTAATAGGGCATGGTCTATGGCAAGAAATAACCAACAACAAACGGGCTTCGCCCGTAAAAAGATGTTCCTAATTAAGAAAGATTATAACGAACTTAAGCTCGTTAGAACATACCAACTGCCACGCCCTAAAACAAAAACCTATACCCCACTTGAGCCGTTTTACCCTTATATTTGATAATACGAGGAGGTATTATGGCTACTGACCCGGTCTGCAAGATGCTGGTCTCTGAGAAGACCGCAAAATGGACGACCGAATATAAGGGCAAGAAGTATTACTTCTGTGCCCCTGGATGCAAAAAGGCATTTGAAGAGAATCCAGAAAAATATCTGAAAGAGATGGAGGAAGATAAGGAGTAAAAAGACTGGTTATTGGTTATCGGGCATAGATGCGAGTATGGTTTGGGGCATAGTATATTGAATTGAGATATATGGTTTTGCCTGAATAAGGAAGTTTAGTTATGCGCGGTCTTTGAGTGACGACTCCAGTCGCGTGGCAAAAAAAAATGCAAACCTGAAGGTTTGCCCTACATTTCAATTTGACTAAACATCTTTCCTCTTGACATTGTCTAAAAATTGGTTATAATGATTATAAGTTTGAAATGATTTTAAATATGAATTTGTTTGAAACCAATGATGGATGCTAAAATAAAAAGGAGGTATTTATGGCATCAAAAGAACTGCTTGATATGTTAAATAAGGCGATTGCCCGTGAATTACAGGTTGCCATTCAGTATATGTGGCAACATGTTCAATGGGTAGGTATCAAAGGGTTTGCGGTAAAGGATGAATTAAAGAAAATCTCTATAACCGAGATGAAGCATGCTGATGCAATCGCAGAAAGGTTAAACTATCTCGGTGGCAAGCCGACAACCAAGCCCGAACCGATAAATGTTGGTGAGACACTTAAAGAGATGATTGAACAGGATAAGAAAGATGAACAGGGTGCGATTAAACTTTATAAACAGATCATTGAAATTGCCCGCAATGAAGGCGATGAGGTCACAAGAAAACTTTTTGAATCTATACTTACTGATGAAGAGCAACATCACGATACATTTTCAAACCTGCTTGAGGAAATTTAATTAATCGGTTCCGGGTAGCGATATTCTATCCTTTTCGCCACTTTTGAGGAGTTAAAAATGGTTGAACCTAAACATATCCCGGGTATAAACAAAGGTAAAATTATGCTCTATGCATTGAGCACCTGTATATGGTGTAAAAAGACAAAGGATTTGTTAGAAAAACTTGGTGTAGAATTTGACTATATCTATGTAGACCTGCTTGGCGGTGATGATAAAGAGAAGATTAAAAAGGAGGTTGAAAAATGGAATCCAGCGTGTTCTTTCCCAACAATAGTATTTAATAATGAAAAATGTATAGTGGGATTTAAGGAAAACGAGATAAAGAGTATGTTAAAATAGGATGTAATTTCAAGAGAGAGCAAAAATCTTTGAATGGAAGAGAGTCGATAAAATGGCAGAAGAGATAATAATAAAAGAAGAAGAAATCCAGAAATTATATGAAAGATTAAAGAAAGAGGCAGAGGCGGGTGGTTATCATTTAAATCCTGACATAGAATTTACCAAAGCGCTGGTCAAATCACTGATTATAAATCAGAGGCGTTATGGTTATCAAGCCTGCCCGTGCAGATTGGCATCAGGGAAAAAGGAAGATGACCTTGATATCATCTGTCCCTGTGATTACCGGGATGCTGATATAGTAGAATATGGTGCTTGTTATTGCGGATTGTATGTTTCAGAAAAAATCACAAGAGGCGAAATACAAATTCAATCAATACCGGAAAGGAGACCGTCTGAGGCACAAAGAAGAAAAGAAAGGACAACCCCAGAAAAAATTTCTGGCCCTCTCCCCTACCCGGTCTGGCGCTGTAAGGTCTGTGGCTATCTGTGTGCGCGCCAATCTCCACCCGAAGTCTGTCCGATATGCAAGGCAAAAAAAGAGCGGTTTGAAAAGTTTATTTAATCTATAAAGGAAATTTAAAGGTGAAAAATGAAAGAAATAGATAGTGAACAAATTAAGAAAATGTTAGAAAAATCAGGGCTTAAACCCACATATCAGCGAATTTGTGTTGTGGATTGTTTGATGAACAAATTTCTTGACAGACATCCCACGGTTGAGATGATATATAATTGCCTGCACAAAAATCTCCCTGTAATTTCAATGACCACTGTATATAATACTGTTCACGCCCTGCAAAAAAGTGGGTTGATAAATGCCCTTAACATTACCGGAGAAGAAACGCGTTATGACCCAATGATTGAAAACCACCACCATTTTTTCTGTGAAAAATGTGGCAAGATTTATGACATTAAAATTAAATGTCCACTTGCGCTATCAAACAAAAAGACCATCGCAGGGCATAAAATCAACGAAGTTGCTGGCCATTTTATTGGCATCTGCAGAGATTGCTTAAAAGAGGAGGTAAAAAATGAGTGAGATATTCGGTGGAGAAAAGGGTAAAAAGCATAAATTGAAAGAGATTATAAAGAAACTCCATAATGGGATGTCTCTGGATGTAGCAAAAAAGGAATTTAAAGATTTTTTAAAAGATATAGGACCAGCAGACATAGCGCAGATAGAAGAAGAACTTATAAACGAGGGAATGTCCAGAGATGAAATTCAAAAACTCTGCGATGTGCACCTCGCCCTTTTTAAAGAATCATTAAACCAAGAAAAATCCTTAACCGAATTAGGACATCCCATTCATATCCTTATGGAAGAACATAAGATATTGCTTGAATTTGCTGATAAATTGAAAAAAACTGCCTCAACAATTAGCAAAGCGAACGATTTTTCATCAATAAATAAAGAAATTGACGAATTAAGAGATATAACCGCTCATTTTAAGGAATCAGAAAGTCATTATTTGCGTGAGGAGAATGTGCTTTTCCCTTATCTTGAAAAACACGGCATTACCCAGCCACCCGCAATTATGTGGTCAGAGCATAATGAGATAAGGAAGATTAAGAAAAGACTTTATGATGTTGTAGAGAATATAAAAACCCTTGATTTTTCTGATTTTTCCAAAAAACTCATTGAGATATCTATATCACTAACTGAAATGCTTACGAGCCATTTTTACAAGGAAAATAATGTACTTTTTCCAACTGGATTAAAGGTTATTGCTGAAAATGAATGGATAGAAATTAGAAAGCAATTTGATGAAATAGGATATTGCTGTTTTACACCTGAGCCAGCAAAAAAAGTCTTTGTTGGATTAGAGAAAAATTCTACAAAATCCACTTCAGACGAAAGGGAAATCATATTTGATTCAGGGAGCTTTTCCAAAGAAGAACTTGAGACTCTTCTTAATACTTTACCTGTTGATATCACATTCGTTGATAAGGATGATTCAGTAAGATATTTCAGCCAGTCAAAGGAGCGTATCTTTCCAAGAACCAAGGCAGTTATTGGCCGTAAAGTCCAGTTATGCCATCCTAAGGAGAGTGTCCACAGGGTAGAACAGATTTTGAATGATTTCAGAAACAATAAAAGGGATGTTGCAGAATTCTGGATTAATCTAAAGGGAAGATTGATTTATATCCGCTATTTCGCAGTGCGCAATGCAAAAGGTGAATACCTGGGATGCCTTGAGGTAACCCAGGATATAACCGATATAAAAAAGATTGAAGGCGAAAAAAGACTGTTGGATTAAAATGATTTAATCACATAAAAGGAGGTAAAAATGCCTAATGTCACCAAGGTTGGTCAAATATTTAAGTGTGAAATATGTGGTAATGTGGTTGAGGTTAAAGAGGTCGGTGGTGGCGAACTGGTATGCTGTGGTGAACCGATGAAATTGATAGAACAATGACAATGCAAATTCTAAATCTCAAGCACGAAATTCCAAAAAACCGGTACTCGTTCTGCGGTTGCGAAATGCGAAACGGTTTGGTTTATTGGTTTTGTTTTACGAAAAACAGAAAACAACTGATGAAGCGCTTTTCGCAACCGATATACGGATTACGATCTGTATTGCTCTTTTCGGGTTTTAAAATGAAAGGCGTAAATTGTACATAGGAGCATTGATATGAGAAAACCGAAGGTCTTGCTCTTATGCTATCACAACTCTGCCCGGAGCCAGATGGCAGAGGGTTTATTAAAAAACCTGGCAGGTGATAAATTTGATGTATATAGTGCGGGGATAGAGTCAACTGGTGTCCATCCAATGGCTATCCAGGTGATGAAGGAGATAGGTATAGATATCTATAATTATAAATCAAAGCCTGCAAGTAGTTTCTTGAATGAACACTTCGGATACATCATCACGGTTTGTGATGCGGCAAAAGAAAAATGTCCGGTATTCCCAGGTGTCGCAGTGCGCCTACACTGGCCATTTGAAGACCCGGCAGGGGTATCGGGCAGTGAGGGAGAGAAATTATCTGTTTTTCGCAGGGTGCGCGATCAGATAAAACAAAAAATCATTGAATGGCTTGATGAATTAAAGCGCGAGAACTTATGACGATAAATATTTATCCATCTGTTCCACTATACCGTATGGCGGATGAACGTTATTCATTCGTCCATCTGAAGATGGACGCTACAGAAAAACTCTTCTTGAATGTAGCGTCCGAATTCATTCGGACGAAAAATTTCTATTATTATTCTAAATTAAGGAGGAACTATGACCGACCTTAATACATTGTTCCAGTCAGCAGACTGGAAGAAAGAGAAGCATATACCGGTGATTGAAGCACCAGCAAAGGTAAAAAAAGGTGAAAACTTTAAGGTAACGGTAACGGTCGGTAAGGAGATTGCCCATCCGAATACGACTGAACACTATATTGCCTGGATTGATGTCTATTTTCATCCTGAAGGTGAAAAATTCCCTTATCAGATTGGCAAATTTGAATTCTTAGCGCACGGAGCATCAGCGAATGGTCCAAATACAAGCACGGTCTATACACATCCTGAGGCAACACTGACCTTCAAAACTGAAAAACCTGGTACAATCCTTGCCTTCTCATATTGCAACATCCATGGCTTGTGGCAGAACTCGCAGGAGATAAAGGTTGAGTAGTTTCCGTGTGAATCCGTGCTATTATCCGTGTGAATCCGCGGATTTGCAAAGCAAATAAGGAGGTTAATATGAAGAAAATGACTGAAAAGGCATTAAATGAGGCATTTGCCGGAGAGTCAATGGCACATATGAAGTATTTAATATTCAGCGAAATCGCTGAAAAAGAAGGAATGCCCAATATCGCAAGACTCTTCAAGGCGATTGCCTATGCGGAACAGGTGCATGCAACAAACCATGCACGGAATTTAGGGATAGTAAAAAAGACTCCGGATAATTTACAAACCGGTATTGATGGTGAAACTTATGAAGTAGAAGAGATGTATCCGGCCTATAACAACACAGCAAAATTCCAGAATGAAAAAGGTGCAGAACAATCAACCCATTATGCCCTTGAGGCAGAAAAGATTCATATGAAGATGTATACCGATGCGAAGGCAAGTGCAGAAAAAGGAAAAGATATAGATATTAAAGAAATCTATATCTGCCCGGTCTGCGGTTTTACACATATTGGCAAACCACCTGAATACTGTCCGGTCTGCGACGCGCCGAGTAACAAGTTCAAAAAGTTTTAAATATGATTAAAAGACCAGGAATATCAATAGTGCTCTCTGGAGAGGCTGGACAGGGAATAAATACCGTTAGTGAAGTCTTAACAAACATTGCTCATTCTGCCGGTATCTATGCCTTTACCTGGACCGAACTTATGTCCAGAATCCGGGGAGGTGTAAATTCAACACAAATTAGATTGAGTAACAAAAGAATACGGGCACCGGTCCACAAAATTGATGTTTTGATCCCTTTAAATGAGAATGCCTTTTACCGTGTTAAGAATCAAATCTCCGAAGATACTTTGATTCTTAGTGAAATCAACCTAAGTGGATTCACCACCTTCAATATACCTTATCTTAAAAAGGCAAAAGAGATTGGAAATCCGCTATTTGCGAATATCATTGCCGTGGGTGTGCTAATCGGACTTACTGGTATGTCATTTGAGGGATTTATAAGACTTATAAGAAAACATTTTCGAACGAAAGGTGATGAAATTATAGAAAAGAATGCGCAGGCTGGTAAATTTGGATACCAAATTGGTGATGAAATTAGAAGAACACATTACTCATTATACAATCCAGTGCCAGATGCAGGTCTTGAAGCAGAAAAAATCATTGATGGCTCAAAGGCAATTGCGTTGGGTGCAATAGCAGGAGGAGTAAATTTCATTGCTGCCTATCCAATGACACCTTCAAGCGGTGTATGGACATATCTTGCTCAGATTGGAAAAGATTTAGATATAATAACCGAGCAGGCTGAAGACGAAATATCAGCGATGAATATGGGGCTCGGGGCGTCTTATGCCGGTGCCCGTGCTATGGTCACCACCTCAGGCGGTGGGTTTGATTTAATGACCGAAGGCTTGAGTCTGGCAGGAATTCAGGAAACACCGATTGTTATACATCTTGCCCAGAGACCAGGGCCGGCAACGGGTCTACCAACGAGGACCGAACAGGCTGACCTTGAATTGGCTTTGTACGCCGGGCATGGTGAGTTCCCACGCATAATTTTAACACCCGGTAATTATGAACAGGGATTTTATTTGACACAAAAGGCATTCAATCTTGCAGATAAATATCAAGTTCCGGTTTTTATACTCACTGACCAGTTCTTTATTGATTCTTCTTATAGCGTCGCACCATTCAATCTTGAAAATATTAAAATTGAAAACTATATTGTTGAAACAAAAGAGGATTATAAACGGTATGAAATCACTGAATCGGGTATTTCACCGCGCGGCATACCTAATTATGGTAAGGGTTTTGTTAATGCAGATTGCCATCACCACAGTGAAGACGGGCATATCTCTGAGGACCTCCAATTACGCACAAAGATGATGAATAAACTGATGAACAAATATAAGGCGATAAATGCCGATTTAATTGAACCCGAGTTTATTGGGTCAAAAAATTATAATTTGCTCGTGCTTTGCTGGGGCTCAAATTATGAGATAGTAAAGGAGACGATTGAACAAATCAATTCAGACGATGTTGCAATGCTCCACTTTAGCCAGGTCCACCCCATCCATCCAATCACGCAACAGTATCTAAAGAGTGCAAAAAGAATATGTATTATTGAAAATAATGCGACCGGACAGATGGCGAAATTATTAAAACTAAATTTTGGGGTTGATATTAAAGATCTCATCCTCAAGTATAACGGTCTCCCCTTTTATGTAGAAGAAGTCAGAAAGGCAATAGAGGAATTGATGTGAATAAAAAAAATAATCCCTGCGACCATATTGGAATATTTACAAAAGACGCGGAGCGGGTGATAAAGTTTTATAAAACAATTCTCGGATTTAAACTTGTTTCAAGTGAAAGGCTGCAGTCTGACATTGTTAAGGAAATTTTTAAAATAAACTCATCCTGCTGTTTTTACCGATTGAAATTTGAGGAATTTATTTTAGAAATATTTGAACCCCACAAGAAAACTAAAGTTGATAAAAAAGGAAATCTATTCGGAATACATCACTTCGGATTTAAAGTAATTGACCGAGAACGATTTATTGGATATCTAAAAAAGAAAAGAATAAAGGTCATCACCATCAAGCGGGATAATCATAAAGTCTATTTTATTAAAGACCCTGATGGCAATATGATAGAAATAAGAAAGGCGGAGTAGATGAATCAAGATAAATTTTCACTCAAGGATATTGATATTGCCTGGTGCCCAGGGTGTGGAAATTATGGTATATTGAATGCTTTAAAAGAAGCATTGAATGAGTTGAATATAGAACCATCAAAACTCGTGCTTGTTTCCGGCATCGGTCAGGCAGCAAAACTACCACATTATGTAAAAGCAAACCTTTTCAACGGATTACATGGCCGATATCTTTCGGCTGCAACTGCTATAAAAGCAGTCAATCCTGAATTAACCGTAATTGCGGTAAGTGGTGATGGTTGCACCTATGCTGAAGGCGGCAATCACTTCATACACACAATCCGACGGAATCCAGACATTACAAATATAGTCCATAATAATATGGTCTATGGTTTAACAAAAGGACAGGCTTCGCCCACAAGCCGATTAGGTTTCAGAACACCCGTGCAGATTGATGGAGTTTTTGAAATACCATTTAATCCAATCAGCATCGCAATAGCACTTGATGCATCATTCGTTGCCCGTGCTTTTATTGGCGATTTTGAAAAAACAAAAGAGATCATAAAACAGGCGATTACCCATAGGGGTTATGCGCTTGTGGATATATTCCAGCCCTGTGTAAGTTTTAATAGAATCAACACCTATGCCTGGTTCAAAGAGCATACTTATTATCTTGATAGTGCTTATAATTCGTTTGACCGATATGAGGCATTCAAAAAGTCCTGTGAAGAAGACCCGATGCCACTCGGGGTTATATACAAAAATCCAAATAGAAAACTGTTTGAAGAGAGTTTAAATGTTTACAAAGATAATAAAATGGCTATAATAGATAGGGATACTGCTAAGCGTTTGGATTTTATTAGAAAAATTTTTGAATAATCAAAAGGAGGATAAATGTTAAAGACCGGTGACAGAATCCCTGATTTTACTTTAAAAGACCAGCATAATCAGGAAATCAAATTATCGGATTATAAAGGCAAAAGAGTTCTTTTATCCTTCCATCCCCTTGCCTGGACAGGGGTCTGCACAAAACAGATGAAGGCGCTGGAAGAGCACAAAGCAAAGTTTGATGAACTCAATACCGTTGCTTTTGGCATCAGTGTTGACCCGGTGCCTTCAAAACATGCCTGGGCAAAGGATATGGGTATAAAAGAAACAAAATTGCTCTCTGACTTCTGGCCCCATGGAGAGTATGCAAAGAAAGTTGGTATATTCAGGGAAAAAGAAGGATTTTCTGAAAGGGCTAACATTATAATTGATGAAGACCAAATTGTTATCTGGATGAAGGTCTATGATATTCATCAATTACCTGATATTGAGGAAATATTAAAATTCTTAAGCGAAAGGAGATAATTATGAAAAAGAAAAAAACAACAAAGAAAAAAGTAACGAGTATAAACAGGCTTTTGGCACGAGCCTTAGTTGCGGAAAAAAAGGCACAGGATTTTTATACCGATGCAGCGGGTAAGGCACAGAGTGAGGCAGGTAGAAAATTGTTTCTGGAACTTGCTGGATTTGAAGCAAGGCACTATGAATATATTCAGGGCATTATTGAAGCACGAAAGGGTAAGACCTCTATTGACTATTCACGGTTTTCAAAGGCATCCAAAGAGATCAAACCTGAGGTCTCAGGAGAATTTGAACCCAATAAAGACGAAATCGTTGATGTTCTCAATATCGGGATAAAGGCTGAAAAAATGGCGATGACGAGATACTTAAAGATTGCAAAAGTTATAAAGGACAAAGAGGGTAAAAAATTATTTGAGCAACTTGCTGAAGACGAAAAGAGGCACCAGGCAATCCTTGAGGCAGAGGTCTATAATCTTGCGAACAAGGGAACAATTGTCTGGGGAGAATAATGATAAATATCAGGTCGGAGTAAATGTATGATTAGTGGTCTGATAAAACCAGTAGGTATCCTTACCTATATCTTTGTATTACTTGCGGTTCTCACGGGCATAAAAATCATTAAGGTACCAATAAAGATACATAAGCT
>CBFGJP010000021.1:0-25206 GCA_965649105.1 Caldifarciminota bacterium | reverse complement strand
TCTGATAAAACCAGTAGGTATCCTTACCTATATCTTTGTATTACTTGCGGTTCTCACGGGCATAAAAATCATTAAGGTACCAATAAAGATACATAAGCTCTTCGCCCTTATCGGTATCATTCTCGCAACGATACACGCATTGATTGTCATTTACTTCACATATTTTTAAGGAGGAAACAATGAAGCATTACATTTTGATTGGTATAATGCTTGTAGCAATAACAAATATTGCCTCTGCCCATCCACCAATGGATATAATTGCTGAATATGATACAACAAACAAAGTTTTACAGATTACTGTAAATCATCAGGTCAAGGATACACAGAGACATTATATCAATAAGGTTGAAATTGAAATCAATGGCAACGAGATTATAGAACAAAAAAGCAGTCAGCAGATTGATAACACAAACCAGAGATATCTATACATCATTCCCGAACCAGGGGTTGAAGACACCATCAGCATTGAGGCGTATTGCAATATCTCTGGTAAAAAAAAGTTAAAAACACAAATAAATCAAATAATAAAAGAATAGATAAAGGAGGCAATATGGAGAAGATAATAGAAAGAAGAATGCCCCTCCTGGGGGATGATTTCCCGGAGATAAAAGTCCAGACAACCCATGGGGTTCTGGAACTACCTAAGGCATTTTCAGGCAAATGGTTTGTTTTATTCAGTCATCCAGCAGATTTTACACCGGTCTGCACAACCGAATTCGTTGCATTTCAGAAAAGGTATGATAAATTCAAAGCATTGAATTGTGAATTGATTGGTTTGAGTGTCGACCAGGTATTTTCCCATATTAAATGGGAAGAGTGGATAAAAGAAAAACTTGGCGTAGAAATACAATTTCCAATCATTGCCGATACCGGAGCGGTCGCTGAAACCCTTGGTTTGATTCATCCTAACAAGGGAACAAATACTGTTCGTGCGGTATTTGTTGTTGATGATAAAGGGAAGATAAGAATTATTTTTTACTATCCCCAGGAACTTGGCCGGAATATGGAGGAAATATTGAGGGCTGTTGAAGCGATGCAGATTTCTGATAAATATGGTGTGGCAATACCAGCAAACTGGCCCAATAATGAAATTGTGAAAGACCATGTCATCGTTCCACCAGCCAAGGATGTTAAAACCGCAAAAGAGAGAATGGAAAAAGCAAAGGCTGGTGAGTTTGAATGTTTTGACTGGTGGCTGTGTCATAAGAAATTGAATAAATAACCAAAATAATAAACTTACAGGACATATAAACAGCATGGATAGTTTATTTCGCGAACTTCATCCGGTTGTTATTGCACTTCTTGCTGGATGTTTTACCTGGATACTTACTGGACTTGGTGCTGCCTTTGTTTTTGTTAAAAAGGAATTCAACCAGAAGTTATTTGATGCGATGCTGGGTTTTGCATGTGGCATTATGATTGCAGCAAGTTTCTGGTCCCTGCTTGCGCCGGCGATTGAAATAGCAAAAACATATAATCATTTTCTTTCCTGGTTTGTCCCGGGTGTTGGATTTCTGCTCGGTGCTGGGGTGTTGCGGATTATTGATATGATCCTCCCACATCTCCATCTTGGTTTTCCTGCATCTGAGTCAGAGGGGATTAAAACATCCTGGCACCGAAGCATCCTTTTAGTCCTTGCAATTACGCTCCATAATATTCCAGAGGGAATTGCAGTTGGTGTTGGAATTGGCTCGGCGGCACAAGGTTATCCTGAAGCAACATTTGCCGCTGCTATTGCCTTGATGTTTGGTATTGGGATTCAAAACATCCCTGAAGGTTTTGCCGTTTCTATATCATTATACCGCGAAAAGTTGTCCAGGCTAAAAAGTTTCTGGTTTGGTCAATTATCAGGCATAGTTGAACCAATTGCTGCTGTTATCGGCTGTTCAACAGTATTATGGGCACATTATTTGCTCCCCTATGCATTGAGTTTTGCTGCCGGGGCAATGATATTTGTCGTTGTTGAAGAAGTAATACCTGAATCCCAGCGTAATAATAATGTAGAATTTGCGACCGGTGGAACAATCATTGGATTTTTGCTTATGATGATACTTGATGTTGCATTTGCTTAGGAAAATAACTCTTCCTAATACCTCTCCCTTGACGGGAGAGGATTAAGGTGATGGTGATAAAATTAATTCCCCTCATCCCTACCCTCTCCCAAAGGGGGAGAGGGATTTGATATATCAAAGGAGAATGAGATGCATGTAAATGAAACAATTGAGAACAGACGCGCCTATCGGTCCCTGACACCGATAGAGATAACTAAAGAATTGGTTGAAGACCTTGCTAATTCTGCAAGATTATTCTGTTCCTGTTTTAATAACCAGCCGTGGCGCTATGTTTTTGTCTATGATACAAAGGTTCTTACAGGATTACATTCAGCCCTCTCCCCGGGTAATGAATGGGCGAGGTCAGCAAGTATGATTATTGCAGTCTTCAGCAAACCCGAATTTGATTGTATAATGAAAGATGGCAGAAGATATTATCTATTTGATACCGGGATGGCAACTGCTGCAATAATCTTGAGGGCAACCGAACTCGGAATGGTCGCCCATCCAATTGCGGGCTATAATCAGCAAAAGGTAAAAGAAATCCTAAAAATTCCTGAAGATATGGAAGTAATAACCTTGATAATAATTGGGAAACACAGCGAGAAGTTAAATCCAGCTCTCTCAGAAAAGCAGATTGAGGCAGAAAAAAATAGACCCGAAAGACTACCCTTAGAGAAATTTATATGGCACAATCAATATCAGGATTAAACTGTCAGAGCTTTTGCGAGACCTTATTAGAAAGTCTGAATCACGGGGTCTATTTTGTTGATTTGAATAGAAAGATTACTTACTGGAATAAAAAGGCGGAGGAGATAACAGGATACAAAGCTGAGGAGGTAAATGGGAAGAGTTGTGCGGATAACATACTCGTCCATATCAATGAAGAAGGCAAAAACTGCTGTGATAACCCTGAATTCTGCCCCATACTTAAAGCAATAAATTTGCGGAGCACCTATGAAACAGACCTCTATTTCAAACATCGTGATGGCTACAGAGTCCTGGTTCACATAAAAACAAGTCCGGTATTTGATGAAGATAAAAATCTTATAGGTGCTTTAGAGATATTCTATGATAATTCAGAAATAGATGATTTAAATTTTAGAATTCAAGAACTGGAAAGACTCGCATTGATTGATAGTTTGACGAAAATTGCAAACAGAAGATATATTGAAATGCAACTCCATTCAAGATTGAATGAATATAAAAGATTTGGCTGGCAATTTGGACTTTTATTCATTGATATTGACCATTTCAAAAGAATCAACGATACCTATGGCCATGATATTGGCGACAAGGTATTGAAAATGGTTGCTAATGTTTTAATAAAAAATTCCCGTTCCTTTGACCTTGCTGGACGCTGGGGTGGAGAAGAATTTATTGTGATAGTTCCCAATGTAACTGATACCCAGCTGTATACCATTGCCCATAAGTTTAAAAATTTGGTTGCCTTATCCAATCTAAGAATAAATTCAGATTACATAAATGTCACCGTCTCAATCGGTGCCACATTGGTAAAAGAAAAGGATACATTGAAATCAATAATCAAGAGGGCTGATAAGTTGATGTATCAGAGCAAACAGAATGGAAGGAATAAAGTAACAACGGATTTTGAAATATCATAATCAAGGAAAGTGTCGCGCCCGACAAACCATTTTCTGTAGCGCCCGACTTCAGTCGAGCGAAGGGCGAAACCTGGTAAATTTTGATTTCAAAATTGAGTTGACATTCGGTGATTTTTATATATAATCTCTTATGCCAATTGATAGTGGATGGAGAAAATTGATACCTGAGCAGTTGAAGAATGCACCTGATTATCCAGGGGTGTTTGAACTGTCGGACATCCTTCAGGACCTTGTTTATATTGGATGGACGCAGAGCCTTGCCCAGACAATGCAGATCATCTTTGAAAAAAGAGACCCGGATTTTAATATTGCTGCATTCTTTAGATTCCAGACCACAAATGAGCCAGAGAATGAATATAAGAAATTGATTGATGAATATCAACAAAAATATAATAAACTTCCACCAATAAATCAGAAAAAGTCTCAAGGGAATGGGTAAGGAAAATTATTTCACCCATAAAAATATTCTGAAAAAATCAAAAAAACTGATAGAGAGGTTAAAAACTTTCTATCATTTTCCTGATATTAAGTTCAATCCCCATACCTCTGCCTTGCTTGTCATTGATATGCAGAGGTATTTTTTGGATAAAACATCCCATGCATTCCTACCCTCGGTCCCAGCGATAATACCCAATATCAAGAACTTAATCATCGCTTTCCGTAAAAAAAAAGACCAGTAATATTCACCCAGCATATCAATAATCTAAAAAATGCCGGGATGTTAAAAAAATGGTGGGCAGAAATAATCACCAGAGAAGATGACTACTACAAATTAAGCGATGATATTTATGAACCAGGTGCACCCCTCATAACAAAAACCCAGTATGATGCATTCTATAAAACAGGTTTAAAAAATCTTTTGAAAAGGCATAAAATAAAACAGGTCGTGATCACTGGGGTTATGACAAATCTGTGCTGTGAGACCACTGCGCGGAGCGCATTTATTCAGGGCTTTGAAGTTTTCTTTGTCGTGGATGGAACGGCTACACAGAATGAGCTGATGCACAAAGCCACGCTTTTGAATCTTTCTTATGGATTTGCCATCCCTATGCTCTCAGAGGATATCATAAAGGCATTTAACAACAATTGAAGAAACATAGGAACAAACACAATATCGCTATCATCGGTGCCGGACCCGCAGGTATTGCCTGTGCAGTCCAGTTGAAAAGATACGGGATTAATTTTGTTATATTTGAAAAAGACAGGGTTGGTGGGCTTTTACAAAATGCTAATCTTGTAGAAAATTATCCTGGTTTTCCTGAAGGTATAAATGGCAAGCATCTTGTTTCACTTCTGTGCAGACATATAAGTAAATATGGAATCAAACCAATAAGAGAATGTGTGACACTTGTAAATTACAGAAAAGAATTCTTAATCAGGACATTAAAAAATGTGTACAAATCTGATATCGTGGTCATTGCCTCAGGAACAAAACCGAAAAGACTGAATATTGAAATTCCTGCTGGTTCCGAAACAAAGATTTTTTATGAAGTAGCCAACCTAAAAAAGGTTAATAATAAATTAATTGCCATAGTCGGGGCTGGTGATGCGAGTTTTGATTATGCCTTAGGACTTTGCCGGCGAAATAAGGTGTATCTTTTAAATCGTTCCCGCGTTCACAAATGCCTTCCCGTATTATTTGAAAGGGCGATGAAAAATAAAAATATAGAATACATCACCTGTTTTGATATTTCAAAAATTAACTTAAAAAATAAGAAAATTATATTATGTTCAAAAAACCAGACATCAATAATTGTTGATTATCTTGTTGTTGCAATCGGCAGGGAACCGAACCTTGATTTCTTAGAAAAAAGTATTAAAAGAAAACTGAAGACACTTGAAAAAAATAAAAAATTGTATATGATTGGAGATGTAAAGAACGGCTTATTCAGGCAGACTGCGATTGCAGTTGGTGATGGGATTAAAACTGCTATGGAGATAGCAATGGGGTACAGGCTCGCTGAGAGTCACCCCAAAATGTAGTTGCAGAGTTTGCTCTGCAATATTTAATAGATAAAAATTTTATAAATAAAATACTAAAAACTAAGGAGCAATCAAAATTATATGAAAATAATAGGCAAGGTTGGAAGAGAAGATATCGCCATAGTTTATATTGCTGAAATGAAAAATGGATTTTATACCGAATTTGTAGAGTCGGTCCAGCCACCTATCCCGCGCGAAGAGAAATGGGTCTTGATCGTTTCCACATTATATGGATGTCCAGTGAGGTGTAAGATCTGTGATGCCGGTGGAACCTACAAAGGGAGATTGACAACAGAAGAAATGATTGACCAGATTGATTTTATGATTAAAAATCGGTTCCCGGACAGAAAAGTCCCAGTCAAAAAATTCAAGATTCAATTTGCCCGCATTGGTGAACCTTCATTCAACAGTTCAGTTCTTGAAGTTCTTGAAAGACTGCCAACGCTTTATGATGCGCCTGGGCTTATGGTCTGCATCTCAACGATTGCCCCGGCAGGAACCGAAAATTTCTTTGAGGAGATGCTAAAAATAAAAGAAAAATATTATCAAGGAAAATTTCAACTGCAGTTTTCAATACATACTACCGATGATAAACTAAGGGATTGGCTGATTCCAATAACTAAATGGAATTTCAGTCAAATTGCGAATTATGGTGAATTATTCTATCAGGATAGGGATAGAAAAATTACTTTAAATTTTGCCCTTGCTAAAGATATGCCTGTTGACCCCGGGATTTTGTTAAAATATTTCAATCCTGAAAAATTTGTTATAAAAATCACTCCGGTTAATCCAACCCTTAACGCTAATAAAAACAAAATAGTTTCTTACATTAAAGATGAAAACGAAAGATACGAAATAATAGAACAATTAAAGTCTGCTGGATATGAAGTCATCTTGAGCATAGGTGAAATTGAGGAAACCAAAATTGGCTCAAACTGCGGGCAGTATATTAATAATTTTTTGAAAGCAAACCAAAAGATTATCAATAGTTATACTTATCCGATCCAGGTCTCCACTTCGTAAGTGGAAGTAAAAACTTGTTGAAATTTCATCAGTTTTTGTGGTGTTTCTAAGAGTTTAACTTACACTTCGGAAGTGGAAGGTGGTTATTCACGTATTTTCCCTTTCATAGGCACAAAAAGGACGGGAATGATTTCCTTCTTTTCCATTTTGCCATTAATTTTTTTATATAAAACCAGCATCTGCCACTCTTCGCCCTCGGGCATAATAAGTCTGCCACCTTCGGCAAGTTGTTCTACCAATGGCTCTGGCACCCTTGGTGCTGCACAGGTTATTATTATTCCATCAAATGGTGCTACCTCAGGCCAACCTAAAAACCCATCTCCACATTTTACATATACATTTTTATAACCAAGACTTTCAAGTCGTTGTTTTGCTGAATTTGCAAGTGCAGGGATTATTTCAATTGTATAAACTTCTTTTGCAATCAAGGAAAGAATCGCTGCCTGATAGCCAGAGCCTGTTCCAATTTCTAATACCCTTTCCCCACCTTTTAATTGCAAAGCTTCAGTCATAAGTGCCACAATATAAGGCTGCGAAATTGTTTGACCTTCACCAATCGGAAGGGGACCATCCACATAAGCATATTTTTCGTGTTCCTTCGGTACAAATTTATGCCTTTCAACCTTTAAGATTGCATTTATAACATTTGTATCATTCACACCGCGAGCGATAATCTGCTCTTGTACCATCTCTCTACGTGCGATTTCATGCCAGGAAATATTTACCTCAGTTTTGGAGTGGCAGTTAAATATGAATATCAAAATTGACAACTGGAGTAATAATTTCTCTATCATATAAAACTGCAGAGACTATTTGTAAACCTGAAGGTTTCTCCTACATTTTTTCAAATTTAATTTTGATCAAACCCAAGTTTGCTTCCTTATCGGCAATAACAAAAAGTACACCCTCTTCCTTTGATTTTGCAAGAAAGATAACATTATCAGTATAGAGAATGATTGAGGCGTGCTCTTTACCAAAGTTTCTTTTGATTTGATTTACAATCTTCGCCGACATCGCTCCAAATTTTTCTGCATCATAACCATGAGCGATTTGACTATCGATTATAAATCCATCATAGGTTGCCAACCCGGCACCCATTACCTTTGGAATTTTTGTAATTTGCGATAGATCCATAACTTAACCCAGTATTTTTCTGATTTCTTCAATAATTTTGCGTGCATAAACAAAGACAAGCCCGGGTTTTGCTTCAGGCTTTGTAATTATACACAAAAGAGATTCACCGGCAGTAATCACACAGATTGTCTCATCACTCTTTTCAATTATAAATTTTTCTAAATTACCTGTTTTTAAAAATTTGAATACATTGTCCGCATCATTAAATATACCCGCAATAAGTGCACATAATTCTTCAATATCATCCCTTCCCTGATAATAACTTTGTATAAGTAAACCATCTCGCGATAATATAAACGCACCATTTACTGATTTTAAATCAGTCAATTTTTTCATTGGTTCGTTGAGTTCGTCCAGCGGACTTGGTTTCTCAACTTCTTTCTCTTCGATTGCCGGTTCGAGCCCAATTTCAGGAAGGACAGGCGTGAGTTCAATCTCCTCTTTTACCTTAGACTCCTCAACGACTGATTCCTGAATAGGAACGCTCTTAACCGGCTCAGCCTTTTGATTGTCTGCCGTTTGAATTTTTGGTTCTTGTTCAATTATTTTTTCTGCTTCGGGCTCAATCTTTTCAACCACCTCCTCAACAGGCAATTGGGGTTTGACAGTTTCTTCTTTCGGCACCGCAATCATTTCTGGCGTGATCGTCTCGACTCCTTTTTCAATCACGACTTCTTTTACATTTTCTTCTACCTTTGTTTGGGGTTTTAATAAATCAAGTTCCTGTTTTGCTTCTTTATTTTCAGAATTTATCTTTAATGTTGCTTCATAAAAATGGATTGCCTTTTCATAATCACCAAGTTTTTTATAAATATGACCTAAATAAAGGTTTTCGTTTTCACTTTCTTTTGCTTGCTCATATATTTCTTCCAGAATTTTTAACGCCTGTTCTAGATCACCCTTAAGATAATATGCCCTTCCCAGAATTATTTTACCAAGAGTATAATTAGGATTTCGACTCAAACCATCTTTTAAAATTGATATTGCTTCATCAATCATACCTGAAGTCAAATAGACATCAGCCAGAGTAGCGAAGATAAGCGCCTTCGAATCCATTGCCAACTCATCTGCCATAACTAATCATACCCCCTTTATTTATAATCCGCCCTTTAAAAATTCCATCATCTCCATAGTAATATTTAAACAGTGGGTAATCTTGCTTGCCAATTCTTCATCAGGGCTCAAAAGCATTGCTTTTTTCCAATGACTGCATGCCTCATCAAACTTCCCTTCCTGAACCGCAATAATACCGAGGTTATAATAAGGGGCGGGCTTAGAAGGTTCTAGTTCCACCGCCCGTTCAAAATAACTTTTTGCTTTGGAACGTTCATTCTTCTCAAGATAATATAAACCCGCTGAAGCATAGAAATCATAACTCTCCGGTTTATCCTTCTCAAGTATTGCAATATATTGCGCCGCTTTTTCCAGTTCCCTTCTCTTTAAATGTATGTTCAACAATCCTATATTTACAGCCGGATCGTTAGGTTCTTTTTCATACAACTGATTATAAATGATCAAGGCATCGTCCAATTCATTCAAGGCAAAACTTAATGAAGCAAATTCTTTAAGCCAATCAAAATTGTCATTTTGTATCATCAGAAGATTACGGTATTTCTCTTTTGCCTGTTTTAATTTACCAAGCGTTTTTAACATATTCGCGAGGGTCAGGGTCGAATCAATATCATCCGGGTGCTTTATCGTAAAAGTCTCAAGTTGGTTTAAGGCATCATCGATATTACCAGCCTGGAATAAAATCTTAGATTTTAAAATAACTGCTTCGCTCATTTCCGGAACAAGTTTGAGCACTTCATCAACCATATTCAAAGCCTTATCAAATTCATTCTTCTTCAATAAATTTTCTGCTTCCTGGATGTAATCCTGCGGTGTAGGAACTTCAAGGGTGGGGAAAAATTCTTCAACCTCTTCGACAAGTTTCTCTTCGAATTTTTCCTCTATTTTGACCGGGATATAGTATAAACCATATTCATATAACTCAGGGGCAATTGCAATACGATATTTTTCCTTCTCATAATTTGGTTCTATTTCCATACCCCGTCGGATATTTGATAATCCTTCATCAAATTGTCCCATTTTCATCAGTAGAAAACCTAAATTATAATATGCGCCCGCATAACTGGGTAAAACATTTATAATATTTTTGAAAGATGCTACCGCTTCATCATCCCTGCCCAATTCAGCATAAACAAGACCTCGGAAAAAGTTGGCATCAATAGAATCATCCTTAAAGAGTTTTAACATCTGCTCATAATCACCTTTTTTATAGAAAAACATACCTAAATTATATTTAGCATCTTCACTTCCCTGTTCTATAGCCGCATTAAAGATCCTTAC
The DNA here is from genome assembly GCA_965649105.1 of Caldifarciminota bacterium. Taxonomy (GTDB): domain Bacteria; phylum Hydrothermota; class Tepidihabitantia; order SM23-42; family JAOAFX01; genus JAOAFX01. The sequence continues at coordinate 15,038 of CBFGJP010000021.1, read as the reverse complement.
CGCTTCTTCAATCTGATTCAATAAATAATTGGCAAGTCCAAGGTTTGCAAGTCCTTGTATGTAAGTTTTATCAACAGCCAGCACTTTCTCAAAACATGTTTTAGCCTGGCTATAATTATTTTTCTTTAAATAAGCAGCACCCAAACCATTAAGTCCCCTTACCGAAAGCGAATCAAGTTCAAGACAGCGTGAAAAATAATTATATGCGTCATCCATTTTATTCAAAAATAGATTAACCTCACCCAATGCCGCTAATAATTCAGAATCATCTTCTTTAAATTTCAACGCCTCTTCAAATTCTCTTTTTGCTTCGGTAAACAACCCTTTATTCCTGTATGTCATACCGAGGTTATAATGCGCCTGAAATTCGTTTACTGAACTCTTGGGCATACCCAATTGTTCTTTTAAAAATTCAAGATAACCCTTATGTTCTTTTAATTCAATCGGCAGATTCGGCTCAAATTGAGCAAGCGCAGGATTCAATTGGATTGCTTTTTTAATCTCTTCCCTTCCTTCTTTGTGCAGCCCTTTCTCACCCAGGGCAAATCCTAAAAAGAAATGGGTTTCAGCAGATGCAGGGTCAAGCATTATTGCTTCCTGGAAATTTTTTATTGCAAGATCAATAATTCCTTTATTGAAATAAATTTCACCAAGTAAACGGTAACCTTCTGGCGAAATCTTTATCTCAAGACTCTTTTTTATTTCTTCAAGTGCATCATCATATTTACCAAGATTTTTGAGTGTAATTCCAAGACCAAAATGGGCTTCATAAGAACCCGGATTAAAATCGAGAACCTTTCGATAGTAAATTATTGCTTGAGAATATCGATTCAATTTGCGATAAGTATCAGCGAGTTCAAGGGTCTTTATCTCATCAAATGGTTCCACATCAATATGATGGGCAAGTTCCTTAACCTTATTATCAAGTTTTCCCGATTTCTTTAAGATTATCTCTAAATTATTCCTTGCGAGCGTGAAGTTAGGATCAATACTGAGTGCCTTTTCTAATTCCTGGATAGCTTCCTCATAGAGTCCTTTATTATAATATACCACAGCCAGATTATTATGTGCACCCGGGTCATTATCCGGGATCCTCTCGGCAAAACTTTTCAATACTTTATATTCCTCAGGCGATATCATTTTATAATAAATTTAATTTTTTTAACATAACCTCTAAACTTGAATTGTCCGGAAGCAGTAGAAAATAGGCAGATAATGGCTTATTAAAATCTCCAAAATCAAACTGAGTTTCTATACAGAAAATAAAGTCTTTTTCATTACCAAATTCAACGATAACGCTTGAAAGTACTGCACCGACCATATCAATTATCATTCCTGGGACTGACGGTAGAATTAAAAGGCCAAGTAACTCACCGAGGGCATTCATATATGCACAAGACAATATATTCGAGACCTCTTTAAGGAGAGATTCTTGAAGCTCAATTGTGCTTTCTTGCCCTTCGGGCATCAATAATTTTGTAAGTTCCTGGGCATCCTCATAGGGATATATAAGGAGTGTCCTTCCCGTTAAATCACCGAGAAAATATAATAAGACCGATGCGACAACATCGTTAGGGTCGGCAATCTTCAATATTACTTCTTCAAGTTGTCCAGTATAAAGTTTAGGAACGCGAATCATTACTTTTTTACCAAGTAGTTGTGATAAAGATGTGGCAGCATGTCCCCCCCCGATATTTGCAACTTCAGTCAAAGCATCAATCTGTTTTACAGTAAGGTTTTTGGCATCAATCATTCAAACCCCCTCGGATCAAGGATCAAAATAGGCTTGCCATCCCCATATATTGAACAGCCTGAATATAGTGAGGAAGGCAAAAATTTATCCGTTTTCTTTACAACAATTTCATCTTCACTTAATATCTCATCAACCATGAATCCTCTTTTTTTACCTTCAGAATCAATGACGATGACCGCCTTTTTCCCTGGCTTTGTTGGACAGTTTAATTTTGCAGACAATCTTACAATGGGCAAAATACTATTTCTTCGCTTAATAAGCTCATGTTTATAAACAGTCTGAATATTTTGATCATCAATATAAAATGTTTCCTGGACAAAACTAAGTGGAAGGGCGTAACGCTGGCTGTCCATACCCAAAATAAATGCCCGTATCACAGCCAGACTTATCGGTAATTCAATGACAAATGTAGAACCTTTGTTTTTCTCTGATTTTATTTCCAACCTGCCACCCAAATCCTTAACAAATTTATTGACTATATCGAGTCCTATTCCCCGTCCCGAAACCTTTGATACATCTTTTTTTGTTGAAAAATCGGGTCTTAATAAAAATTTGTATAATTCTTCATCTTTTAATTTCTGGGCAGTATTATCGTCAACGAGATTTCTCTCAACAATTAGTTTTCTTATCTGTTCGGTATCAATTCCTTTTCCATCATCTGAAATGCTTATTCTAATTAATTCTTTTTCCCTGGTTGCGCTTAAGATTATTTTGCCTTTGGTTTCGATACCATGGTCAATGGCATTCCGTAAAAGATGCATAACCGGTTCTTTAAGAATATCTATGATTGATCGGTCAACCTCAAGTTCGCCTCCAGTTATCACAAAATCTACCTCTTTATTCTGTTTTTTTGCCTCATCCCGTAGCCAGCGTGGGAAAAATTCAAAAACTGTTGATAGAGGCAGCATGCGTAATCGCATTAACTCATCCTGCAATGCGGATATCAACCGCGCTGCCGTCTCACTTAAATTTTGAAGTTCACTATTTTTTATATCAGAACTTATTTTTACAAGACGTGACTTTAATATGAGCAACTCATTCGTTAGATTGAACAGATTATCAATCTTGGACATTTTTACTCTGATCTCGCCAAGTTCTGGACCGGCAATGGAGGATTTCTTTAATGTAACATCCTTTCCTTGTTTGATTTCTTCACAGATTGTAAGTATTTCACTTGCTGATGGAAAAACAGTTTTATTTTTTATTGACTTTAAAAATTGTGAGAAATAATCAACGATAATAAAGAGGAATTCAATGGTTTTTTCCGCTATCTCCCCTTTTGTTTTGGGTTCGGTGAGTAAGTCTTCAACTGAATGTGCCAAATTTCCGAGTTCTTCGAAACCTATGGTCTGTGCCATTCCTTTGATTGTATGTAATATTCTAAAAACCTCAAGGATTGAATCTCGGTTCTTTCTGTCTTTTTCAAGAATCAAAAGATTCTTCTCAAGTTGTTTTATATAAGATTCAGTCTCGCTGATAAAAAGAGGTAAATATTCTTCTAACATTTTTATGAGTTTTTCAACTATTTTTTCATAATCCGTTCAATAGACTCAAGCACCCTTGAAGGTTGGAAGGGTTTTACAACATAGTCTATTGCACCAGCCTGAACGGCCTCAAGAACAAGTGCCTGCTGCCCCATTGCCGAAACCATTAGAATCTTTGCCTTGGGATCGATCTTCTTTATCTCTTTTACTGCTTCAATACCACTCATATCCGGCATAATTATATCCATCGTAACAAGATCAGGTTTCAATTCCTTGTAACGTTCAACTGCCTCCTTACCAGTAGATGCTTCGCCACAAACAGTATGTCCGCCTTTTTCTAAAATATCGGTTAGCATACGACGCATAAACATAGCGTCGTCAACCACCAGTATTCTCATTTAACCTCCTTTTTCCTCAAACCCCTTAATTGCACCTATTAACTTCTTCCTAATGCCCATAGTGATGTAATTTTATCTTAATTTTTAAAAAAGTCAATATCTTTATCCCTCTTTCGCAAAAACTCGGGAAAGATTTAATATTAAAATCGGTTTTTCTTCCGTCTCATAAACACCAAGGAAGAAATCCTTCTCTTTTTTCGTAGAGAGCAATTCCGAATTTTTATTAATCAATCTATCTTCAATCCTTCTTGTTCCCAGTAAATGATCAATTCTCAAACCAGCAATTCTATCTTCTTCCTCAATAACCAGAAGTATATTGCAAAGTTCATCGCCTGAAATACCTAGCCGTCTACGTAAGGATATGACTGGCACTATCTCTCCCCTTATATTGGCCAGTCCTAATAGAAAATCTGGGGCCTTAGGTACAGGAACATACGAAGGTAATTCCGTAACCTCCCGTACCTTTTTAATATCTAAGCCGACGAATTCATCGGCGATTTTAAATACTATCAATGTATCCATAATTATATACAAAAAAGGTTACGAAAACGGATCAAACCGAATGGATCAACTGAAAATCCCTTTATATGCTTTTGAACTGCGTAGCAGTCAACCCCATGGGAAACGAAAATCCAGAGCGCATTTTCGACAATAAAGTTTTCTATCTTCTGATATAATTCTATTCTCCTTCTGGGAATCTGTTCAGCCCGTGCCGCCTCAATCATTTTATCGAGTTCTTCATTGGCATAAAAAGATGTATTGCCACTTGCACCAAAATTCTTTGAATGAAATAGTGTATACACAAAATTATCTGGATCACCGTTATCCGATACCCACCCCCTTAAACTTAAGATACTATTTCCACTATAAGTTTTATTTAGAAAATCTTCCCAAGGCAAAGGATTTATTTGGATATGGATTCCGATCTTGGCAAAAGCATCTTTTATAAACTCTGCCCTCTTTGTGGTATCAACCCCTGCCCTGACATCAAGAACAAACTCCTCCGGTATTCCACTTCCGAATCCAGCCTGACGCATTAAATCCCGAGCCTTTTTTATATCACATTGATAAAATTGAAGATTATTATTATATCCAGGTAGTCCGGGTGGATATACCCCATACGCTGGTATAGCTTTGCCTTTTAACAAGGTGCGACAATAATATTCGCGATCAAGAGCATAATTCATTGCCTTTCTCACATTCAAATCAAAAAAAGGACTCTTTTTAGAAAAATTTATAGCAATATATTGAGTGGACAGAACAGGACCTGTATAAATATCCTCCCGTGAAAATTCCTGCAGCATATCGGTGGTTAAATAAAGAATAGAAATTTCACCTTTTTTAAACATTTCTACTGCCTCTCTATCATCGCGGATTACTTTGATTATGCACTCATCAATCGGTGGTCTACCATCAAAGAAATCATCAAATGCCTCAAGGATAATCTCTTTATTCTTTTCATAAGAAACAAGTTTATAAGGACCACAGCCAATCGGCTTGTCGGGATTAAAATCAGTAGGTACTATGTCACACACCCCACAGGCAAGGTTTGCCAGAAATGGCACATAAGGAAATTTCAGTATGAATCTAATATGGTAAGGGTCGATAATGAGCATTTCGGTCAGATATTCTATGAAATTTGCATTGGGGCCCCTTTTCACCTTATTGAGTGAAAAGAGCACATCCTTTGCTTGTAATTCTACTCCGTTATGAAATTTAACTCCTTTCTTGAGATTGAAATCCCAGACTCTGCCATCTTCAGAAACGGTAAATGCAAATGCGACACCGGGAACTAAATGATTCAACTGGTCAAAAGTATACAGCCCGGTAAATATCTGTTCAATTACCTGATGACTTGTAGTATCTGTTTTCACTGCTGGATCAAGTGTTATAGGATCTTCGGTAGCACGTAATACAATTTTCTTTCTTTTCGTCGTGAGTAATGCGATGTCCTTCTTAAACTCATTTATAATTGTTTTCATCTCTTTTGTTAAACTTTCACCAGATTTTATTATAGTTCGGTAGGATGAAAAATATTCATTTATCTTATGATATTCGGCATCAAAATTACGATGATGTTCTCCAAGCATTCTACATTGATTTATCATTTCGGAAGTAGATGAAAACATTTCCTGTGAAAGTGACGAAAGGTTATTCAACACTTTGGTACTCTCACCAACTGCATTCATTGAAACAGTAAGGGAATCCATACCCAATTCAATATCTTTAGTCGTTCGGATAAAACAGGCGATGAGATAATTAATATCTTTCAATATTTCGCCCAAAACAGAGTCAATACTTCCAACAAATTCAGAAGACCTCATTGACAATGTTTTGATTTCATTAGTAACAACACCCAGCGATTCTGCATATTTTCCACTACGTGCACTTTCGATACCGGCATACAAACCCAATAGGCGCGAACGTTCTGTTATCCTTTTTAAATCCTGAACAGGTCTATCTACTTTATTAATAAGTTCCTTTAACCTATTAGATTTATCGTTCAAGGAACCAAGCAATTCGCCAATATCTTGATAAAAAATTTTTGCACGTATTAATGTCTCATTTGCAAAATTATGGGTTTTTATCCAGGATCTCATCTTTTCTAAAATGACACCTATCACTTCATTGAGATGTTGCGCTTCAGAGACAAATTGTAATATCAACCTTTCGTAAGTATGAATTTCCAGTTTTTTTAACGCAACATTAAAAAATCGTTCGTGTTCTCCTTCCAATTTTGGTTCATTATCCAGTACAATTTTTATAGTATTGAATATAAAATAAAAATTCTGTTCGTCTTCGGCAATCATTAGATTGTTTTTTATGTTATTGAGATGTTGAAAAAATGCCCCCAAAAACAATTCGGTTATGGCCGTTGTTCTAATTATTCGAAAAGTATCATCAAGATACTCGGGCAACTTGTTGCTCTCTTTTTGCAAATTTAAATGCAAATCTTTCTGGATGGAGATACTATTTGATATATCCCTAATTGAATTTTCAAGATATGGTACCAGCGCAAGTAGTTCATTATTAATATTCAAAAATTTATCAGCAATCTCTCTTAAATAAAGAATCACATCTTGAATCTTCTTTAAATCCTGGTTTAATTCATCAATATTTCTTAATAAATCGTTAGATATAACAGGAATAATTTTTGTTGGTACCTGAGCATTTCGCACCAATTCCGTCATTTCTCGCGCAATCACCTCAAAACCCCTTCCTTCTCGACCGGCGTGAAAGGCAGTTATTCCGGCATTCCTTGATGCCACTTCTATTGATTCGGAAACGAAATTTATGTTGTAAATAATTTCGGCAAGTTTTCTAACATTGAACTGAATTTTCTTTAATATCTCTGCAATATTATTTAGATCGGTACCAACATTTTCAGATATTAAAACGGACTCTTTAAAATTCTCAATACTTTTCTTGAGAAAATCATGTGTTTTTTTTATCTCAGCATCAAATACATCCACACCTTCAAGCACAAGTTCAACGGTCGCTGATAGATTATTAAATCTATGACGGATTTCATTCAAAATTTCTGAATTGGATTGCAGTCCAGCATCAATCCTTTGACCGATAGAGACAAAGTCTTGAAAATATGTATCATATTGAACAAAAAGAGGTTTAAGCCTTTCAATAAGCACCTTCTTTATGTCATTCTGCATATACTTTTATTTTATCGAAATTTCGCTGTTTGTCAATTAAAAAGTAACTTAAGTGAGAAGGCATAAAGAGGAAATTCGCTTTCCGCCGCCGATAATTATTTATTTTTTGAGAGAAGCAAGTAACGGAAAGCAAAAAGCGGGAAGCGAACTTGGTCGCAATCCTTTTTTCATCAAGGACACTTTTCAGACCCTTTACATTCTTTTGATTTGAATGAACAGACAGTTTTTTGAATGCATTCCCAAATCCACCCCTTATCGTTGAACCCATAAATTGCGGAAGATTTAAACTATCTTTGACATTGTAGCAAATTTCAAATGGCGCAATCTCCATAGATAATATTTATTATTATAGCAATTCTATGGTTTCTGTCAAGCAAAAAGTTTTTTGAATACACTCTATTTTTATCTTTCTTTTACTATCTTGGCAAAATATAATAAATTAGAGAAGGTGAGGTTATGTAAGGAATATGAGTGCTACACCAAATACGGAAATGATTGTGCCAATTATTGCAAGATATGTTATTTTTTCTTTGAATATCCAGTTTGAGAGGGGGATCAAGATCACTGGTGGTAGTGCCATCAAGGTTGATGCTATACCCACATATGTATGCTGTATCGCAATTAATGAAAACCAGACACCAATAAACGGACCAAATACAGCACCACCCAGTATTGCTATATCGGCTCTTTTGTTTTTAAGTTTACCTATGGTATTTCTTGCCTCTTTCTGCAACAGTGCTATCAACCAGATAAAAAATGAACCAAACATAATTCTAATCAAATTTCCTGATAGTGCGGAAAATTCATTATACATCAAACCCTTCTTTGATGCAAAATAACCGAGTGCCTGACAGAATGCAGCACCTATACCATAGATGATACCTGAAGAAAAAACCTTTCCATCACCCGCCCCTTCCTTTTTGTCATTAATAACAATTACTATCCCGGAAATAGTGATAAGAATTGCAAGTATCTCTATAAACTTTAATGATTCATCCAAAAAAACCCAGGCTAATATTGCACCAAAGATAGGTGCCAATGACATCAAAAGCATAGTTAATCGTGGACCAATTAGCACATATCCACGAAACAATAGTGTATCTCCAATAGTAAATCCAATTACACCTGAAATGCCAAACCAGAACCAGTGATAGGCAGTAGATTTTAACGGAAAAAACATTCCATACATAATAAAGTGTGTGCCCGCCAAGAACAACATCCCAAGAACCAAGCGAACACGATTTACCTCTGTCGAACCAATCAATCGTGAGGCGATTGTAAAAAAGATTGAACCAAACGACCAGCAGAAAGAAGTTCCTATTGCAGCAAGTTCCCCAAGATATTTTTCCATAAGGTCGTTATATCAAATAAGAATGCCAGGGCGCAGAATCGAACTGCGGACACCCGGATTTTCAGTCCGGTGCTCTACCAACTGAGCTACCCTGGCTAATGTTTATGATTATATAAAACTTTTGGTAAAAGTCAATAGCCTATTTATCTTTCCTCTCTAATTGCACCAACGAGCTCTTCAATGAGATCATACATAGTGATAATCCCAACTGCCTTATGATTCTTATCGTGAATAATCGCGATGTGCTCATTTTTTTCTTTCATCTTTAAAAATACTTGCATACATTTTTCATTTTCGTTTATAAAAAAAGGTGATTTAACTTGAACTGAGCCGTAAAGAAAATAATCTTTCGTATTGATTATACCCACAACTTCTTCTTTTTTGCTATCAAGAATAGGGACATACCTGAATATCCGGTCTGATTCAAAACATAATTTTTGGAAGTCTTCATCCTTTTTACATACCAGTGCCATGCTTATGGGCACCATAATATCTGAGATTTTTCTTTTTGAAAAGTCAAATAACCGCGCAGCTAGTAAACTCGTATCTTTCTCGTATTCACTTATGGCAAAGACGATATCCTGACGGCGAACAATTGAACTGACCGAACTGGTTTTAACTAAACCTGCAACGCACTGAGTTATACCAGAAAATAATGCAACAACTGGTGTCAGCAAAGCTTTAAAAAAAACAATTATCCTTGCGGTTATCGCAAGTGACTTTTCGGGATGGACCAAAGCGATTGATTTTGGTATCAATTGCCCAAATATCAGAGAGAAAATCGATAAAAAGATCGTTGAAAGAAAAACCAAGCGTTCGTTGTGGTTTTTAATAAAATATATTGCAACCAGATTAGAAGCAATTACGATAAGAAAATCTTCACAAATAAGGATTGTAGAAAAAAATTCGGCTGGCTTTTGAATAAAATTTTTAGTTATCACCGCCCAGTTTTTTTTCTCTTCCGCAGCAAAAGATACTTTCGTCTTATCAACACAAAGAAAGGCTGTCTCTGATGATGTAAATATGCCAATGGATAAAACTAAGATAAGGGCAATAAATATTAGTACCATCTCAGACCCCGGGAATATCACCGAAAAGATATTTGAAAACATCATTCAGGGTAACTATTCCTAAAAATTTACCTTCGTTGTCACATACTACGGCAAAATGAACCCCTTTCTTTCTAAATTCAACAAGCACATCGTCAATTGGTTTTTTATTTAAAACAAAGAATGGCTTCCGCATACACGACCACACTAATGTATTTTTTGTAAGTTTTTTCAAAATAATTTCTTTAGCGTATAATACCCCAACCACTCTATTTTCATTATCGTATACACAAATACGTAAGTGACCTGTTTTCTTCATTAACTCCATCGCCTCATCCACGGTTCGATTCATATTAAGACCAACAACATTATTTGCTGGAACCATAATTTCCTCAACAAGGGTTTTCCCGAACTTCAGTATTCTATAGCCAAACTGCTCTTCGGTCTCATCAAGAATTTTTAATTTTTTTGCTTCGGCAAACATCTTTTTTATATCTTCCTCTGAAATAGGCATGCTCCTTTTTCCGTGTAGAATTAAATGTGTAATACCGCTCGTAATTTTTGTAAATGGCAATGTAATATTGTTAAGAAACTCAACGATAAAACTTAACTTTAACCCGAAAAATTCAGCATTGTTAAGGAAAATCGTTTTTGGTGTTATTTCACCAAAAAGTAAAAGAATGAATGTCATTATCAATATCTCAAAGACATAAAAGAACACTGGATTGAGCTGATAATTTTGTAGTATCTGAGTTATTATGATCGCTGCAACCGAAGAGGCACCGATATTAACCAAATCATTCAGCAGTAACAATGTTGATAATGTTTTACCTGGTGTTTCTTTTATACGATGTAGACTTTCGCCCCCTTTTGTGTTATCAAACAACAAACTCTTTACCCGAAATTTACTGATGGAGAAAACGGCCGCTTCCATACCCGAAAAGAATGCGCTGCATATAATTAAAACTACCATTGATAACCAATAAAAAATCATAGATTTTTACATTAAATGGAAAAAAATCTATTTATATGTCCCTTACATTTTTTATCCATCAAGCCATCAGTCTTTTTTGTTTTATGGTCATAACCCAAGATATGTAATAACCCATGAGCCAGATAATAATATAAATCTTCAGGAACAATCACCTGGTCTTTTGATATATAAATCTCACCAATATCACCAAGGTTAAATGAAATTACATTGGTTGTTTTATTACGTTTGAAAAATTTTTTATTTAATTCTTTAAGATAGGATGCATCGGCAATAATGATATTGACCAGAGTCAAATTATCGCATTTTTCAACTTTTAGAATATCGCGCACAAAATTCTCTAATCTTCGTTTATCATGAAGTTTATCGGTTGATAAATTATAGATTTTTACTCTGGTCTTCCCGTTTTTCATTTTCATAATCTATCCTGGGATGGAATATACCCAACAAAATGGGCAAAAACGCCGTCTTTATGTTCTCGAGGTCGACTCGGCTTATCGGACAATCATCAAGTTGTCCTTCATTAAATTTCTTATCAAAACTATCTTTTAATATCCTCTGCAATTTTGTAATGGTAATGTTTTTCTCAGCGCGCGCTGTTGCTTCAACTGAATCAGCGAGCATAACCAGTGCTGCCTCCTTTGTCTTTGGTTTCGGACCTGGATAATTGAAAACATCTTCACTTATTTTCTCTGCCGAATGGAGGGCTTTCCTATAAAAACTTTCAATTCGAGATGTACCATGATGTTCGGAAATTATTGCGAGAATCTTTTTTGGCAACTTCATATCTTTTCCCATCTCAAAACCATCTTTTACATGGGATATTATTACAAGGGCACTCATCTGTGGCTTTAAATTGTCATGGGGATTTTTCTGACCGATTTGATTCTCAATGAAATATTCGGGCTTTTTCAATTTGCCAATATCATGATAATATGCACCAACGCGTGCAAGAACCGGATCGGCACCAATGGCAGTGGCACCTGCCTCAGCAAGATTCCCCACGACAACTGAATGATGATAAGTTCCGGGTGCGCGCATAGACATTTCTTTGAATATTGGCAGATTTAAATTGCCCAACTCTATTAAAGTAAAATCTGTTGTAAAATCAAAAAAATGTTCAAAAAGAGGCAAGAATATCGCCAGTGCTACAACACTTATAAATGCATTCAAAACTCCTAAACTTAGATTGATAACATTTATTCCTGTTCTTGTAAGGTAGTTATCGACGAAAAAAATCGCAACTACATTTACAAGACTGAGATACATTACCGGTCGATACAATAAATATCTGCTTTTTAAAGACTGCACAATCAAATTTGCGAAAACACCACTAATCATTAGGTAGATATATATCGATAATGAATTATAAATAACCCCAAAGATAGAACTTAATAAAAATGCAACGAAAAATCCAGTATAAAAATTAAAATAAACAGAAAATAAAAATATGAAGAAAGAAATGGGGAGGAGATAAATCATCTTTGTTTCATAAGCAATCTTTCCTGCCAAGACATAGATGACCAATAATAAAAATACGAAATACAGATTTTTCTCTTTAAATAATTCTAAATTTACCCGACGACCATAATAAAAAAATAGTAAGAATAATCCTATAAAAAATATATTGCGAAAAATACTTGTCTTCAAAATGGCACGCACGCCTGAAGCGGTATAAGTTTTTTCAAGCGCCATTAGTTTCTCTATTGCATTGTGATCAATTTTTTTATGTTTTTCAACAATCAATTCACCTTTCAATACTTCACCCTTGGTCTTTTTTACATTTACATAAACTTCGTCAATCCTTCGTTCAGTCTCCTGTTTATTAAAAATAATATTCGGTTTGATAAAAAATTTAACCAATTGTTTATATTCAGTTGGAGTTTTTATACAAAGTATACTCTCGGCCTCTGCAATAGAATAAATCTCATCAACAGATATGATGGTTTCTTTATCACCTCTAATTACTACCAAAATTTTGTAGGGAATAAATTTATCGGCGATAATACCCTTGGAAAGATAAAATCCCAACTCTTTTATCAGTTTTTTCAAAATATATTTATAATCATTCATTAAATATTGCATTATATCTCTGGGTAAGCCAAACTCCTTTTGAATTACATATATTACTGAGTCGCGATTGTATCTACCTTTAAGGGTATCTATCATTCTTTCCAGACTTCCAATTGTTGTTTCTAAACTTTTTAATACACCATATTCGTAATCAAATACAGGTGGCAGACGCTGGGCAATTGCGTTTCTTTCTTCAAGCAGTTCATCTTCAGTTTTAGGTATAGGAAAATCATAAGGTGCAATTATATCTTCAGTAGCGATCTCACCCTCTTTAAAATTAAAACGTCTGCCCCCTAAAGGTGGTAAAAAGACTATGTTAAAATACAAAATTGTTGCAATAATTAGAAGATATCTATAAGGAATTCTTATTTTCATAGGCACGAATTATTTCCTGGACGAGTTTATGTCTCACAACATCTCTTTCATCAAGATAAACAAATTGAATACCCGCTATACTGGACAAAAGTTTTTGTATTTCAACAAGTCCGGAGAGAACATTAGGTGGGAGGTCAATCTGAGTTATATCCCCGGTGACTACTACCTTTGAGCGCCATCCCATTCTTGTTAAAAACATTTTCATCTGCATTCCGGTAGTATTCTGGGCTTCATCAAGAATAATGAAAGAATCATTAAGTGTTCTTCCCCGCATATAAGCAAGTGGTGCAACTTCAATAACTTTCATATCAAGATATTTTCTTATACGATCATATGGTAAAAAATCATTCAAAGCATCAAAAAGAGGCCTTAAATAAGGATCAACCTTCTCTTCAATTGCACCCGGGAGAAATCCAAGTGACTCCCCGGCCTCAACTGCAGGACGGGTTAAAATAATGCGCTCTACTTTTTTATCCATCAAATACGAAACCGCCTTTGCTACACCAAGATAGGTCTTACCTGTTCCGGCCGGACCAATGCTTACTACTATATCATATTCATCAATTGACTTTAAATATACCTCCTGCCCAGGACTTCTTGCCTGCACAGTCCTTTTGGGCGTTATTATCTTATTTACACTTTCTTCTGACTCCACATATTTATTGGAAATAAAGGGTTTTGGATAAGAATTTAAAACATCCTGTATAAATTCTTTTGCTTTATTGACCTTTTTATTAGGTCCTTTTAGATAAATTGTTTCATTGCGAAATACAGCAATGATGCCAAATTCATTCTGAACATATTTCAATAGTTCATCCTGCATCCCTAAGATATATGCAGGGTCATAACCACTCAATGAAATTCCTGCTTTCAATTGAATTATTGTTTATGCATACCAGGAGGAGGCGAAGCCTCCTCCTGTAAAGTCTTCACTCATGCGGAATGGTAATAATTTGTTTCGGGTATATCAAATCAGGGTCTTTAATCTTGTCTTTATTTGCCTCATATATTTCAGGCCATCTCTTGGCATCCGAATATATTGAAAGATACGAGGCAATCATCCAAAGGCAGTCACCCGGAAGAACAGTATAATTATCAAGGGTGGGTATCAATAAAACCCAACCCGGGTATATCAAATTAGGATTTTTGATTTTATCTTTATTGGCTTCGTAAATCATGGGCCATTTTTTACCATCGGCATACACTTTTCTCATACTTGCAATTTTTGAAAGCCAATCGCCTTCAACAACCTGATATCTACCATACTGACATTTCTTCCAGGTCTCTTTTAATTCCGCCAGTTTGTTTTCCAATTCGGCTTTTTTTGACTCGAGGTTTGCAATCTCAGATTTTAGATTTGCAATTTCTGATTCAAGTGTCGAAATCTTGGCTTCGGCCTGTTGAAGTAATTCTTTGACCTTTACTAACTCGGCCTGTGCCTGTTCTTCAGTCAGTTTTTCTTGGGCGAAAGTTATCATTACTGGTATCAATAAAAGTGCGAAGATTAATGTTATTTTTTTCATCTTAACCCCCTATTTTTTCTTACAGTGAGTGTCAATCTTAGTCTTTAATGCATCTATTTCTGCGGTAAGATTTGAAATTTCCTGTTCAAGTGCGGATTTCTGGGATAATAATTGTTCTTTTGAAGCCTCGAGTTCTTGTATTCTCGCCTCAGCCGACTGTAGTGCAGCACGCGCCTCATTAAGAGCATCCATTGTCTCCTTCTTTGCCCACTTTGGACCGCAACTAACAACAATCAGAACAAGAAGGATAACCGAAAAGATTTTTTGCATAGAACCTCCTATGTTGAATTTGGATATAATTTAGTTATAATCATGGAACTAATGGCATTTAAAGATTGGAAACAGGGGGACGCCATAAGTCCTGGGCTACGAG
>CBFGJP010000020.1:18819-38604 GCA_965649105.1 Caldifarciminota bacterium | reverse complement strand
CTTTTGAATTTATTGAGCCGGCAACAGAATTTGCCTTTAGTCCACTTGGGGGGTATATACCATAACCTTGAAGTCTTTTGAAATCCTTAATTTCATTATAATAAATTATATTCATAAATTCCTCTGTGTCAATGGGCAAGTGCAGAGTTTCAAGACAGGATATCTATCCAAAAAATATTCTTCACTTTCTACTATTATCAAACGGGTATACACAAACATAATTTAATAAAACATCAGCTGACTTCATATATATTTTAAAAAATTTTAATTTACCGCAAAATTTCGTTTTAGAAATTCCTTGACTTGGAGATAAAAAAAAGTATAATAAAAAACTTATGATTTTTAATAATATGGCATCATGTGTTTCTTTGGAAAAGAAAAAAAATATTCTTAAATTGCCGATAGAAGTTATGCCTGTACCTCCAAAAGTCTATATCCATTTTCAGCAACATAAAGGGAATCCAGCAGTTCCAGTGGTAAGATTGGGTGATACAGTTAAAATTGGCACCATGATTGGTGAATCAAGCAAAGGTATATCATCATTTGTCCATTCAAGTATTTCTGGTAAGGTGGTTGATATAAAACCCCATCCCCATCCCTTGTTCGGCGAAGGATTATGTTGTATTATTGAGTCTGATTATTCAGATAACTGGGAACAGAAGTTTATAGATTCAGATTATCAATCACTCAGCAGAGACGAATTGATTCTAAGAATAAAACAGGCTGGTATTGTTGGGCTTGGTGGTGGCGGTTTTCCAACCGATTTGAAACTTTTAAATGCAATTGAAAAAAAAATCGAAAAATTGATAATCAATGGTTGTGAATCCGAACCCAATCTTTCTGCAGATTATCGTATGATGATGGAGTATCCGGTATGTGTTTCTGAGGGGGCAAGGTTAATTCAAAAAATTACTGGTGCATCAGAGGTTTTTTTTGTCCTTCCAATAATTTATAAAGAGGCAGGTGAATTGCTAAAAAAAGAAGGTTTTAATGTGAAATTAATCCCTAATAAATATCCTCAAGGTTCTGAAAGGATGCTGCTAAAAAATTTGGCAAAGATAAATATGCCGTCGGATAAATTACCCATTGATTTTGGCTATATGATTCAAAATGTCAGCACCTGTTATGCAGTATTTCAGGCAGTCAAATATAACAAACCATTGATTGAAAGGGTGATTACTGTCAGCGGTGATTGTATCAAAGAACCAAAAAATCTGCTCGTCAAAATCGGCACACCAATAAGTGATATTATTAGATTCTGTGGCGGGCTGGTTGATACTCCAAAAAAGATAATCTTTGGTGGGTTGATGACCGGTAATGCCCAATTTTCACTTGATACGCCAGTTATTAAAACCACCAATGGGATTGTATTCCAGAATATCTTGATTGAAGAAGAAATTTTTGAATGTGTTCGCTGTGGAAAATGTGTTGATGTATGTCCAATGTCGCTCCTTCCACAGGTTATTTATCAATATATCAAACAGAATGATTTTTCAGGTGCAGATAATTATGGATTGAGGGAGTGTATTGAATGCGGATCCTGTTCATACATATGTCCATCTAATATCTTCCTTCTTCATTATTTCAAATTTGCTAAACTGAGGATAGCAGATGAATGAGTTGCTGGTAGTCTCTGCTCCACCCTACATCCACACCCAATTCAATTTGCGTAAGGTAATAATCATCATTATTCTCTGTCTTTTGCCTTCCTTAATTGCTGGTATTATTTATTTTGGATTATATGCATTACTTGTTGTCCTTTTTAGTATTTTATCATCTACAATTATTGAAATAGTCTATGGCTATTTAATCAATGGAAGGGTAAATATTACAGATGGAACAGCAATATTGACCGGGTTATTGATAGGGATGTCACTCCCACCAATGGTTCCATTATGGATTCCGGTAATTGGTTCTGGTTTTGCTATCATTATTGTAAAAAAACTCTTCGGTGGCACTGGTTTCAATCTCTTAAACCCTGCCCTTGCGGGCAGGGCGTTTCTTACTTTTACATTTCCAGCGATAATAAACACCTCATACAAGGCTCCCCTATCTGGAACACTCTCTGGAATTGATACAATTACCCAGGCAACACCACTGACGATATTAAAGAATCCGGGATATTATGGAAAAGCTAATTTGATTCTTGAAAAATTTAGTTCACCGACTTATTTTAAATCATTACTATTAGGTCCGATCGGCGGGTCAATTGGTGAAACCTGCAAAATCTTATTGATAATCGGGGGAATAGTCCTGCTTTTTTTGAAAATAATAGATTATAAAATTGTTTTTGGATATCTTTTTAGTTTTCTTTTGTTGAATTTGTTAATTCCACGAAATATTAATCCCTTTTTTCAATTATTTTCTGGGGGTTTAATCCTTGCCTTATTTTTTATGGCAACGGATTGGGTAACGACACCGATAACAAAAGAAGGACGCTGGATTTTCGGAATCGGTTGTGGTCTTTTTACCGTATTATTCAGGTATTGTTCACCTTTTCCTGAAGGCATTACACCAGCCATTCTTCTAATGAATATCTTAACCCCGTTAATAGATTATTTAACCATAAAAAGGAGGAATCAATGTTTAGAAAAATAAATCAGGTCTCCCTTGTTTTTATAGTTTTTATATTGAGCGTTTTGACATTAGTAATTTTTAATGCACTAACGAAACCACTGATCGCCCAGACCGATAATGATAATAAGATTGCCATTCTTAAGAATGTGATTGATGGAATTGAATTTATCCCGGTTATTCCTGAAACGCTATGGCAGGTCTATGATTCTTTAAAAAATATGAAAGGATTTGTATTCAAAACTTCAGCCCGAGGCTATGGGGGTCCGATTCCAATAACTGCTGGATTTGATACTACCGGGAAAATCATTGGTGTTTATATTGGTGGTACAAATGAAGGATTTAAAGAAACACCAGGATTGGGTTCAAAGGTTAGAGAGAAATCATTTTTAAATCAATTTGTCGGCAAGATTGCAACACAGATTTCATTGAGGAAAGAAGGCGGTGAGATAGATGCTGTATCTGGAGCAACGATTTCATCAAGGGCAGTCTGCGAAGGCGTTAAGAAGGGATTGGAAATGCATTTATCACTTCTTGATGAAAATAAGATAACAGACAGAAAAAAAGAAATATTTCCTGCAGCAAACAGGTTTCTTGAATTAATAAAGGATACACTCTGGTTAGCGATTGCATACCCGGAAACCATTGGAGTAGTCTTTTATGGAGCAACATTTGGCTATCTTGATACAATAAGATATTTCGCTGGAATAAACAAACAGAAATCTATTGAAAAGGTCATTATCGTCTATTCGCAAGAAACCGAAGGTATTGGTGAAAAAATAAGAGAACAAGAATTTCTTGAAAAATTCAAAAATGGAATACCGGATGCAATAAGTGGTGCAACAATATCTTCACAGGCATTAATTAAAAGTGTGGCGGCAAATTTTGGCAGGTTTATTGAATATCTCAAATGAATTTTATGTATAAAGAAAGAGAACTACTGATTATCCTTGGTCTAATTCCGTTTATTGCACTTACTGATTCTGCGTTAAATGGTTTAACAATTGGCCTGCTCCTCTTGACAACAATCTTTCTATCAAATCTTATTTTCAGTTTTATTGAAGGTCATCTCATGGAACCGGAACGGACAATCGTATTATTGATAATATCGGCAACAATTGTGACACTCCTAAAAGGCTTTCTTTCTCATAGTATTCCTGCATTGCACAATAATCTCGGGATATTTATACCTTTGCTTGGAATAAATAGTTTTATTGTCTACAACCTCAAAAAGATTGATAGTAAATATTCGAGAATACGATACGGATTTTTTTTAATGAAACAATATTTGCTTGCCATTCTCCTGCTTTTCATAATTGGTATATTGCGTGAAATCTTTGGCAAAGGAATGGTTTTAAATAAATCATTATTAAATGCCGACATAGAATCCACATTCATTTTGTTTTTTAATACACCTGTGGGTGGATTTATAATCACAGGTATTGTTGTTGCCTTTTATGGATTGATAAGGAAGAAAAATGAATGAAAATTTACTCAATGTTTTTATAGATGCGGTTGTGGGCAGAAATATAATCCTTTATTACATTCTCGGTGTCTGCCCACTTATTCTATACAAAACAAGTATAAATGAATCATTTTTTATAGGAATAATTCTGACAATTGTGATGGTAATTTCTGCTTTTGTTGCGGTATTAATTAATTTTATTTTAACTTTACTCCATCTTTCCTATCTACAGATACTATTAATTATAATTATCGTCTATCTCATCATCTATTACACTAGGATTATACTTAATAGATTTTTTCCCAACTCTTCAAAATTATTTGCAAATTATCCTGAATTTTTTTATACTAACTATGCACTCTATGGTCTTGTATTTCTAAATATCAATATTAAAGCAGATATTTTGCCTGCAGTTGTATTTTCTTTTGGTGCTGGTGTTGGTTATTTAATTATCACTGTTATATTTATGGCAATCAAAGAGAGATTAGGATTCGCACGCAAGACAAATAATCTGGAAAATATATATTTGGGGTTAATCATACTTGGTCTGATCAGCCTTTTATTTTGGAACATCAGTGGATTCAAATAATTATATGGCTAACATCTGTATTGATTTTAAGAAAGATTTAAATAACGAGCAATGGAAAGCAGTCCAGATAATAAATGGACCGATATTAGTCCTTGCCGGTGCGGGAAGTGGAAAGACAAGGGTGATTACTTATCGCATCGCCTATCTTATATCACAGGGTATAAATCCTGAAAATATTCTTGCCGTCACATTTACCAATAAAGCAGCGGATGAAATGAAACAAAGGGTCTGTTGTCTTTTAAATGATGAAAATCATGATGTCTGGATAAGGACATATCATTCCACCTGTGCTCGCATATTGAGAAAAGAATCATCAAAGATTGATATTCCGCAGAATTTTATCATATACGACGAATCTGATCAACTGGCGCTCATCAAAGAATGTATCAATGAATTGAATCTTGATGTAAGAGAATTAAAACCTGATTTTGTTTTGCATTGCATCAACCGTGCCAAAGAAAATTTGATATCTCCTGAAGAATATTATATCTCTTCAAATCTGTTTAGTAATACAATAAAAATATTGTATAAAATTTATAATCAAAGGCTGAAAGAGAATAATGCCTTTGATTTTGATGACCTGATACTAAAGACTATTGAGCTGTTTGAGGCATATCCTGAGGTTCTTGAGGAATATCAAGAAAAATTTAAATATATAATGGTGGACGAATATCAAGACACAAATCGTGCTCAATATGTCTTAACAAAACTCCTATCGGCAAAATATAGAAATATCTGTGTGGTGGGAGATGATGACCAATCAATTTATTCCTGGCGGGGGGCTGAGATTCGAAATATCCTTGATTTTGAAAAAGACTATCCGGAAACCACGGTTATTAAACTTGAACAGAATTATCGCTCAACAAAGATTATATTGAAGGCTGCTTTAGAAGTTGTTAAAAATAATACCCAGCGTAAGAAAAAAGTCCTGTGGTGTGAAAATGAAACTGGCGACCCGATTGAATATTTTGATGCGGATGACGATAAGAATGAGGCAGAATATGTTGCTCAGAAGATTCTTGAAGAACATTATCATAACAGAGATTTTAATGAAATTGCTGTTTTTTATCGTTTGAATTATCAATCAAGGATATTTGAAGAGTGTTTTGCTCAATATAAAATTCCCTATGAAGTAATTGGCGCATTAAAATTTTATGAGCGGGCAGAAATTAAGAATATGCTCGCCTATCTACATGTAATTAATAACCCTAACGATTCAGTAAGTTTGAAGAGAATAATCAATCTCCCGGCGAGAAATATCGGTAAAGATACGATTGATAAAATAGTTAGGTTCCAAAAGGAAAATCAAATAACATTATTTGAGGCGTTGAAAATGGTCTCCGAAATAAATGGCTTGAGTAAAAGGACTGTTGGTAGTATAAAGGCGTTTATAAAAATGTTAGAAAATTTTATGGAGATGAGCAAAAAATTGAATCTCTATGACCTTACATTGCGTATAGCCAATGAAACTGGTTATCTTGAACTTTTACGCAGAAGAGAAACCGAAGAAGAAATAAATCGGCGTAAAAATGTAGAAGAATTGCTTTTGTCTATAAACGATTTTGTAAAAAAGAATCCATCAGCCACCATTCAGGATTATTTAGAGGGTGTTTCTTTAAAAAGCGATATTGATGAGTGGTCTAATGAAAAGGTCTCTTTAATGACTCTACATAATGCCAAGGGGCTCGAGTTTGAGGTCGTTTTTATAACCGGTTTAGAAGATGGTATAATACCACATTATAAAGCAAGAGAAGAAGGAAGATTTGAAGAAGAAAGAAGGTTATTATATGTGGGGATAACAAGGGCAAAGAAAAAATTATATATTACAACCGCAGATAAACGAAGAAATTATCAGGGCAATTTTATTTTCACAAAAAATTCACCATTTTTAAAGGAGATCCCCGATGAAGTCTTTGCAACATTATACAGATAAGATAAAAAAAATCAGGCAGTTGTTTCCAATAACAAAAAATAAAATTTATCTGAATCATGCGAGTACTGGACCGATGAGTATAAATGCGAAAAAGGCAATTGAAGAATGTATAAAGGTATATCAGAGCCAGGCAGAGTTCGATTTTGAGACTTATTTTGAAAAATTGCGCACCAGTAGAAAACTCTTTGCAAAACTTATCAATGCCGAACCCGAAGAAGTCACATTTACCCATAATACATCTGAAGGTATATATATTGCCCTTATCAATCTACCCCTGAAAGAGGGCGATGAAATAATTGTGATGAATGAAGTCTTTCCGGCTGTGCGTTATGTTGTTCAATACAATTTACCCGGCATAAATAAAAAATTTGTTAATCTTTGTGGTAACGATCCGGTTAAAATTCTCAGAAAGAATATTACCCGTAAGACCCGTGCAGTCGTTCTCGACCATACCCAGTTTTTTACCGGGGAGATGATTGATTTATTCCTCTTATCTGAATTTCTGAGAAATAAAGGGATATATCTTATTGTTGATGGGATACAGTCAGTAGGTGCAATTAAAATTGATACAAAAAAGATAAGCATAGATTTTCTTTCCTCGGGCGGTGGCAAATGGCTATTCGGGCCGGGCGGTGCGGGTTTTTTATATGTAAATAAAAGAAACTTCAAAATATTGAAAGGGTTACACACAGGCTGGCTTGGTGTTGACTGGAAAAGTTTTGAAAATTTTGAAATCTCTCCCCCACTCTTTGATGATGCAAGGATGTTTGAGATGGGAACGAGAAATGTCATTGGCATAAGCGGTCTGACTGAACATATTAAAATTCTACTTGAATTTGGATTGCAGAATATTGAAAAAAGGGTGCGGAAATTAAAAAATCAGTTGAGAGAAGGATTTGAAAAATTACGAATTCCGGTGATTACACCAGAAAAAGAACCCCAGTCGGGTATAATCACAATAAAACCGGAAAATCCGAGAAAGTTACATAAGCACCTGAGCGATAATAAAATAGTTATCTCATTACGCAATAATTGTCTTCGTTTTTCGCCGCATTTTTATAACACCGAAGAAGAGATTGAAATGGTTTTGGATGTAATGAGTAAGATTTTATAAAATTAAACAACTACAGATTTGGGAAGAGAAACTTTAGAATAATAATTATCAATGCGGTATAAATTCCAGCCCCGAGGTCATCAAGCATAATTCCCCAGGCTCCGGGGAGATTTTCAAATTCCCTTAATGGTGGTGGTTTTATAACATCAAAAATCCTGAATAAAATAAATACCAGTACAAGGGGTAAAATCCTTTTTGGAACAAAGTACAATGGTAAAAGTAGTGTGGCATATTCATCAACAACTATCTTCCTTGGGTCTTTACCCCAGTCTTTAACAAATTCCTGACTGATTACCATACCCCATATAAATAAGTTTAAAAAGACCGCCCAGTAAATCAATGGAAAATCAACCAAAAAATACCAGATTATGACACTTATTAAACAACCGAAAGTAGCAGGAGCGATTGGTATATACCCTGTGCCCAAGCCAGTAATAAATCCAATCTTTAAAAGCCTCACCATATAATCCCTAATTAAATATGGGAATAAAAGCCCTTTTATTGATAATTTTTGACTATTCCTACTTTCTTTTTTGCGGCGATTTTGTTTCCCACTCAGTCGCTAATGCACAGACCACGAATGTTGATGCATAAGTTCCAAATATTAATCCTACAATTAGTGTAAATGCAAAGTCCGCAATGACCGGACCACCGAGAAACAATAAACAGAACAAAGTAACAATAACGAATGAGCCGGTTAAGATTGTCCGTGAAAAAGTCTCATTGATACTGGTATTTATCAAATCAACAAATGGTATGCCCCTCAATTTCTTACGATTTTCCCGCACCCTGTCTGATAAGACAATTGTATCATTTATTGAATAACCAACGATTGTAAGAAGTGCACCAACAATTACAATGGTGAATTCTCTGCCAGTAAGAATGAGCGCACCAATGACTATGAGGATATTATGAAAGATAGCGAGCACCGATACAATTCCAAAACGAAAATCAAATCTGAACCAGATATAGATACCCATTAAGAATAATGCGATAAGAACACCAATGATTGTGTTTCGTGTCAATTCAGCACTTATCTTCGGTTCTACGGTCTCTTTTGCCCTTAAATCTAATGGATTATCTGCAAAGTCCTTCTGTAATTGAACAATCACATCATTGGCAAATTTATCCGGGTCAACTTTAGTAACCGACCGGATAACAAATTCATTTGTTCCAGCAAGTTTTTGTATTGATGCCTGTTCTTGTCCTATCTTTGCAAGCGATGCTCTGATGTCACCAACTTCTAAGTGCTTTTCAAATTTCACCCAGACTAAAGACCCGCCCGCAAAATCTACACCGAGTCTCGGACCTTTTAAAAATATCAGTAATAATGAAATTATGACAAGAATGCCGGAGAAAATAAAACCATACTTTCTCCAGGACATAAATGGTAGATTTGGATTCTTTATCAGTTCCATATTATATCCTCAACTTTGTTACTTCAAATCTATGGGTAAAGTAATCAAGTACAGTCTTTGTAACAAAGACTGCACAGATTAAGTTGGCAATCAACCCGATTATGAGTGTAAGGGCAAAACCCCTTATCGGACCGGTGCCAAAGATATAAAGCACGATACCTGTGATGATTGTCGTTACATTTGAATCAAAAATTGCAAGCCAGGCACGAGAAAATCCCTGGGAAATTGCGGTCCTGACCGTTTTTCCAAGTCTGAGTTCTTCCCTTATCCTTTCAAATATCAGGATGTTTGCATCAACCGACATTGCAATTGTCAAGGCAATACCTGCAATGCCGGGCATTGTTAAGGTTCCACCAAAGGCAGAAAGAGCGCCTATAAGCAATATCACATTCAACACAAGGGCAAAGTTTGCAACCAGTCCGGTTAAGGAATAATAGACAAGCATAAACAATACAACGAATAAAGAACCAATGAGTGAAGCCCTGATACCTTTGGTGATGGAATCCTTACCAAGCGAAGGTCCTACTGAGCGTTCTTCTGCAACTTTTAATGGTGCCGGTAAAGCACCTGCCCTTAAAACTATTGCCAGGTCCCGTGCTTCTTCAACTTTGAAATTTCCAGTTATTACCGCCTTACCCTGTGGAATTCTTTCTTTTATGTAAGGGGCTGATTGAACAACATCATCAAGGACAATGGCCAATCTCTTGCCAATATTCTTCCCGGTGACCGATGCGAATAACCTTGCTGCCTCCCTTTTAAATTCAATCTCAACCATCCAGGCACCAGTATACTGGAGTTCGCTACCCTGATATGGTCTATGCTGTGCATCGCGAATTGTTTCACCACTCAATTCAGGTTCTTTTTTAAGAAGATACAACCTCTTAACTTCCTTTCCCTGATAAGTTTCTTTTGGTCCAAAATAGAATTGGAGTTCGTTGGGTATGATTTCTTGTGCCTGGGCAATCAATGCCTTTAATGAGTCTTCATCCCTAATATCAAAACCTAAATCACCTTCAATACCGAACAGGTAAGAGCTGAAAGGCTCTTCAAATCCCATTGTATCCCCTTTTGCAAGATACTTATCAATATTCTTAATTACATCCTGGGTTTTATCGCTCACGAGTTTGAACTCAAGGTGCGCAACCTTTCTGATTATGTTCAATGCCCTTTCCCTATCCACACCCGGTAACTGGACAAGAATCCTTGAACTCCCCTGCTTTTCTATTGTAGGTTCATATACACCGAATTCATCAATACGATTTTTTACAATCTCCAGCGCCCTATCCCTTAGATCAGCCGGCTTTTCTTTTAATCCAGTTGTATCAACTTCAAGCACAAGGTGCATTCCACCTTTTAAATCAAGTCCGAGGTGGATTGCCCTTTTCATTAAACTATTTTCTTCTTCCTTTGATAACTCTTTTGCAGTATACAGTCTGACCGTTGGATAGAGTGTGTATAGTCCTACCACTACAAGGATTATGACTATTCCCATTCTAATACCAATATTTCTCATTTTGCTCCTTTGATAATTTTTACCATATCTTCTGTTGCCTGCCGTATGCCGACGAAGACAGCACGGGCAACGATTGCAAAACCAATTGAATAACTCGTTATTTCTTTTATCTCAAGTAATTTAATGATGTTTTTATAATCAATTCCATGACCCGCATGGACTTCAAGTCCTGATTCTTTTGCCTTCTTTGCCATCTCTTTTATCTTCTCAATCTCTGTCTTGCTATTTGGATTTTTTGAATATTCATTAGTATTTATCTCAATATATTCTCCATTAACCTTCAATGCCTCGGTTATCTGTGCTATATCAGGGTCAATAAAGAGTCCAACCCTTATTCCTTTTTCCTTTAATCGTTTAATAAATCCTCTCAAATCGCCTTTGAAATTTATTAGATTAAGTCCACCCTGGGTCGTGACCTCACCAGGTGATTCAGGAACCAGTGTCACTCGATCAGGCTTGATTGAACTGGCTATTTGCAACATCTCGTCTGTCACTGCCATCTCAAGGTTCAACTCAGTTTTAATGACTTCTCTCAGCAACTTCAAATCCCTTTCTTTTATATGCCTCCTATCACCTCTTAAATGGACAGTTATACCGTCTGCACCACCGAGTTCTGCTTCTACTGCGGCAAAGACCGGGTCGGGAAATTTCTCTTTTCTTGCTTCGCGCAATGTCGCAATATGGTCAATATTGACTGAAAGTTCCATTGGCAATTATATCCAATTTTTGCTATGTGTCAACTGAAAGAAAAAACAAGGATAAAAAAATCACCATTGACACATAATCCAATCTGTATATAATCCTCTATGGATGAAGTAAAAAAATGGCACCAGGAAAAAGTATTGTTAAGGGTGGTTGATGCCCTTAAAAAAAGGGATTTCAACGCGGAATATTTTCAAACCGTAGAAAGCCTGAACGAATATCTTTTACAATCAATCCCCACAGATGCAAGCATTGGCATCGGTGGTTCAATGACGATAAGGGAACTCGGTATCATTGAAAGACTTGAACAAAGGGGTAATAAGGTTATTCACCACTGGCAGAAGGGATTGAGCGAAGAAACCGATAAAGAAGTGAGGAAAAAAGAGATGCTTGCAGATTACTATCTAACAAGTGCAAATGCAATTACAAAAAATGGAGATGTCATAAATATTGATGGCATTGGAAATCGCATTGCTGCAATGATTTATGGACCGGATAATGTTTATATAATTGCTGGATACAATAAAATTGTTCCTTCAATACATGATGGAATAAAGAGAAGCAAAGAAATCGCTGCTGTGATGAACGCAAAGAGGGTAAGCGCCAAAACACCCTGCATCAATACAGGTCTGTGCATTGACTGCAATGTGAAAGGTAGAATCTGCCGGGTTATCTCAATAATTCAATTCCGACCCTGGCAGACCAACATCTCGGTCTTACTCGTCAACGAAAATCTCGGATTTTAAGACCCATTTGGTCTTAACTTTTTGCAAAGCACGAGTATACATTATAGATAGTAAATCGTCATTGTTTCAAATCCCCCGTTTCCAAAGGGGGAAATAGGAAATTAATCATGGACTCACCACTGCTTGCGGCGTTATATAATCGCACGAGTGCGACACCCCAGATTTGCGTGTAGAAATTACACATTTGAATCACAAAAACATAATGTAATTTCAGCACTTTTCTGGAACTTAAAAAATTGTGTAAAATTTACACACTTTTGGGAAACGGCGAACCTGTTTTTCTCCTCAAATTCCAATACATTTTTCTGGTATGAAATTTGCATATAATAAAGATAGATGGGCAATATGGCGATTATAAGAACTAATAAACCCCTTGACTTAATGAAATTATAATATTGTATAGGATTGAGTATGTCTTATCTTATCTTATTTACTGTCACCAGAAAATGATCATCGGCATCTTCTTATTGCCGATTTTAACAAAAGTTCTTTTGGCTTTTTCTATGCGGAGTTTGTAAGGTTTGTTTGAGATTGCTCCGTTGACACCGGAGCATAATAAATATAGTGTCTAATTGTAGCGTCCAGATTCATCTGGACGAAAACCTGTAGGGCAAACCTTCAGGTTTGCATTTGTAATTGTTGAGCAAACTTTGAATATTAATGTCTTTTCTCTGGCTTAAGCCAGAGGATAAAATAGAGGAAAAAATGAAATTTAGAATAAGTTTAAGCACCATTTTATTTTATTAGTGGGCATTTTAACCTCACTGAATGCCCAGTCTTATCCACCTGATGGCTGGCGGGTGGATATGCCGCTTGTTAGTGCATCTAATAGCCAGCAATATTCCGATGTTGCAGCGGCAAAAAATAATATCCACTCAATCTGGGTTGACAACCGTGATGGAACACCCCGGTTTTACTACAAGAAATCAACTGATGACGGGTTCAACTGGTCAAGTGAGATACTGGTTTCGTTGCAGGACGAAATAGTCGTAAATGAGGAACGGAATATCGGAATCACCCTGCGGGGTTCAAATTTGTATGTGGTATACAGTATAGAGACCCAGAATGGTTATTCAGTAAGGTTCTGCCGCTCAACAGATAATGGTGAAACCTGGGGCGGTTATCAAACTATCGCCAACTCATTGCCAAGATTTCCCCAACCTTCAATTACGGTGAATGGAGGCAATACCATAGACTCAATTCGTGTTGTCTATTGTGATGAACTTGATATTGTTTATGTTGCATCTGGAGATGAAGGCACTTCCTGGCATTCATACGACCATTTAAACTTCCCAGACCCTGTATTGTTAATTTATCCTGCGATATCAACAATTAACAACAGACCCCATATCGCCATTGGAGCCAATTGTGCATTTGCCTACGCAAGGCATTTAGGTATGCATTGGAAATTACACGGCTGGGAAATGAATGCTGGAGAAAGTTATCACTACTCCCGGATTCTTGGAAACGAAAGTGGTTATCTCTGTATGATATTTGAATACAAAAACATTGTAGGTAATACCTACCGCTCAATCTGGAGGATGTTTTCAACAGATTATGGTAACAGTTGGGATGGTGGTGTAATTTGGAATCCCACTACGCCGGGTGGTCCTGAAAATCCTGATATCATAATTGACAGAGGGCAACGGCTTTTGCTTGTTTTCGGATACTACGGTGATGGCAATTTATATGGTTGTATTTCCTCAGATTTTGGTGCAAACTGGGAAGAACCTTTCCTTCTTGTTAGAAGTTATGATGACCCTCCTGAGCCACCAGCGTATGCACCTCATCCGTCAATTGCCAGAGGTTCTATTTCCAAGCATGTTGTTTTTGAAAAATGGGTGAGCGGCTACGACCTTTTTTACCTCGCTAATGATGACCTTTTGCTTTCTGATGACAATCGTGCGACAGCATTTAACAATGGCAGGCATTTAATCCGTGATCCCAATACCGGCTCGTTACATCTTGTTTATCACTCACAAAATCGGGTGCATTATAGTCAGTCTGACTATACTGGCCAGAACTAGACACCATATCACATTATTGAAGACCCGGAGACTCAGAAAAAGGATTACGGCTGGTATCCAACCGTTGGTCTGGTTCCGGGCTGGCTTGTAGCAAAGATGCCGTGTATTGTCTATTGTTCAGAGCAGGGTGAAGTAAAATATCGCTGGTTAGAGGATGGAACTCAAGAATGGCATGGGTTTACAATCCTTTCTGCGGTGACCGGTCTTGACCCTGGTCCGCCTTCGGTTTACACCTATGGGGATACTGTCTATGTGGTATTTTCGGTGAATATACTTGAGGGTACACAGCAACTATGGAGTGCAATCTATTATTATCAATTCCCCTTTTATGCCACTGAAGCACCATCACCAACTATTATTGATTACGAACTCGGTATGCCCCTTGCTTACAAACATGCTTCAATTGTGGTTGATGGTAATGGTAATCCCCACATTGTCTGGGATAAATGGGTTACACAAACGGACTATGAAATCTACTACCGCTGGCGAAATGGTGAAAACTGGCAGCCAATTAAATTATTGTCAGATGACATACTCACAGAATATATTGATAAATCGCCACATATAGATTGCTATGGGAATGACGTATCTGTAGTCTGGTATGACGAAATTTCTGGCGTATCTAATGAGGTTTTGCGAAGATGGAAACCTATTTATTGGGCTCGCTGGCTTCCAATTGAGAACTATAGCTCATCACCCACATTTGAATCTGAATTTCCAGTAAACGCTGCAAAGGATTTCTCAGTCTGGTGCGAAATACAACCATCAACTGATTATGACATTCGCTACCGCAGTGATACTTATGGTTTTGGATGGGTATCTCAGGCGCCAGAAATGGAATCCTTCTGCCACAGCCAACTGCAGAGAGATGTCTATCCCTGGGACCTCTATACCATCTTTACAAAAGGCGATGCAATCCCATATCAGATTGTCTGTGTGCATCAACAATTCGGTAGTGGTCCACCCGGTGGTGAATCACCATTATATGTGGTGGAGACTGGACAGGATTCTATATCTCCATTCTGTCTGCATCGTGATGGCAAGATTGCTTATAATAGTTATGCGGTTGATTATGGAAATAGTGATTTGACCTATGAACTTGCTTTCCTTGACCCGACATTCCCTAATCATAAGATTAAAGGCACTGCATACTTTGAAGGCAATAGCAACCGAATCTATGAACTCTGGGTCAATGGAGTCAAAAAACATACCTTCACCTTAAGACCAAATCAACCTTATGATTTTGATGTGCTGATTCCTAAGGAATTGTATCAGAATACTCATAGAATCATGCTTTCAATAAAGAATCCGAATAACACTGGAGTCTCTCTTGCTGGATTGAGTGTTTACCGGAAACCTGAAGGTAAATCTGGTGGTGGTCCACAGTCATTAAACATTGAAACTTCTGAACCAAAAATTCAATTAATTATAACACCCAATCCGTTTAAAGGGAATACTGCCGTCAAATTTACATCTGGAAGCGGAAATCCAATCTCAATGAATATCTATGATATAGCGGGTAGATTAGTCAGAAGGTTCAATGATCTAACACAGCAGGCATCTGACCAGATTGTCTGGGATGGTTGCGATGATGCAGGAAGGTATTTACCGAGCGGTGTCTACTTTTTGGAACTGAAGTTCGCCGACAAATCAATCACTGAGGATGTAATACTGTTAAGATGATAAATTGTAAGTTCTGGGGATAAGTTCTATTCTTCTCCCCAGGGATATGAAAGGAAACCAATGAAAATAATTTCTGTTTTTTACATCATCTTTTTCCTCGTTGCCCAGTCCAGTGCACTGAATTTCCGCAGAGTCACTGATTTAAACTTTTGCGCATTTACAGATAGACCGTTTTGCTTTGATACAAACCATGATGGAAAGCAGAATCTAATACTTAGTGCAGCCCATCTTCCATTTTTGTATTTGTATTTCTATGAGTATATTGGCTATAATAGATATATCTTGGAAGACTCAACTGTTTGGACTTGGCTATATGATGTGGGTTATTTAGATTCAGATTCGTTGGTAGATATGTTAGGTAATATAAATGGCGACTGGCCATACCCATTGTATGTTTACGAATCACCGACTTATAATTCCAATCCTACAAATATTGTCTGGCAGGATAGTGGATTTATGAATATATACGGTGGCTATATTACCGACCTTGACCAGGATGGATTAAAGGAAATACTTTTCGGGTATTGTAATGATAGCGGACCACATACCTGTGTTTATGAAAATACTGGTGATAATCAATATGCGTTAGTATGGCAGGATACACTTTATCATATTGGAGATGCTACAATTTATGGCGATTTTGATCTGGATGGAAAAATGGAATTTATCGCTGCATTTTCTGGATATCCCAGCCGTGTATTAATTTGGGAGTGTCACGGTGATAATGAGTATGGTCTTGTTTACTTTGGGACACTTCCCGGTCCAAATGCTAGAGAAGTTTTTTCAGCCAATGACATGGATGGCAATGGTAAGCCAGAGTTCTTGGTTACTTGCGTGAGTTACCTCTACGGCGAAGCATGGCTTTATCTTTTTGAGTCAATTGGAGACAATAATTATGATTTCTTTTTGGTTGATTCTATAACTAACTTATGGTATTCGCTCTCTTATCAAAGAAGCTTCTGTGGTGATATTGATGCTGATGGTAAAGAAGAGATTGTCTGGTCAACATTTAATCAGTGGCATGTATATAAGGCAACTGGTGTCAATCAGTATCAAAGAAGCTATAGTAGTGATTGGGACTATCATGATTGGCAAGCAGTTAATATTTATGACCTAAATGGCAATGGTTACCCTGAAGTGATTGAATCCTGGTATCAGAATGGCATACCATCAATTGAAGGCACCACCATCTGGGAGATTCAAGGAGTGAAGATTTTACAGCCCAATTATGGGTATTTTTTACACCCTGGAGAGGATTATCAAATCATCTGGCAGAAGTTTGACCCACCCGGTGCAGATTCATTTGCCCTGTTCTTTTCATCGGACAGTGGCAATACCTATGATACGATTGCAATGGGAATTCCCGGAAATGATACAGTCTATCAATGGGTTGTGCCTGATGTCATCTCTGATTCCTGTAAGATAATGATCTGGGCTTATGGACCGCCCAGGCCGGGTGAGCATACGCCCCGGGGTGTTGCCTGGGATTTTGGTGATTTTAAGATAGTCCCGGTAGGGATTGAAACGGATACCCGATACCGGATAACTGATGCCAGTTTAAAGATTTTACAGATTCCGGTATTTAACGGCAGGCTAAAAATCCGGTATGCGATCCCCAGGCCATCAAGGGTGAGACTTGTCATCTATAATGTTTTAGGACAGATTGCGCAGGTGCTTGTTGATGAAAACAAAACCAGTGGTATCTATGAAGCAGAATCCCAACGCTTGACCAGCGGTGTCTATTTTGTAAAATTGATTACTGATAAAAAGACAATTACAAAGAAAGGAGTGATAGTGAAATGAGTATAACAATCTTTCTTTTAATATTCCCATTCGTTTCAAACCATTCACTAAACTTCCAGAGCAATTTATTTCTCATTGATACGACCATAGCCTATTCCTTTGCGGTCTATAACCAGAAACAGCCAGCCATCGGCTTTGATGGTATTAATAATCTTATTGTATGGGAAGATTATCGCTATGGGGTCGCCGATATATTTGGCACACGAATTACAAACAGCGGTGTCATTCTTGATTCAATTGGTATTCTTATCTCAACTGCCCAGAACAATCAATTCAGACCTGCGGTTTCTTTTGATGGTATCAATTACCTTGTTGTCTGGGAGGATTATCGGTCTGGCTCTGAAATTTACGGGGCAAGAATAGCCACCAATGGCACACTACTTGACCCTGATGGATTTCCGATTACCGCAGTGAATGATTACCAGCAAGCTCCGGCAGTTGCGTTTGATGGCATCAATTATTTTGTTGTCTGGCAGGACAAAAGGAATGGCTCTCATTTTGATATCTTCGGGGCACGAATTTCGCCTGCCGGGGCAGTTATTGATACCGAAGGCATAGCAATCAGCACTGCTTCTGGTGACCAACTTTCTCCTACAATAACATTTGATGGTACAAATTATCTTGTTGCCTGGGAAGACTGGCGCAATGATAATGGAAATTTTGTCAATGATGATATTTACTGTGCACGGGTTTCTCCTGCCGGGATTGTCTTAGATACAGCAGGTATTCCTGCCTGCACCGCAATTAGTTATCAGCATAATCCGCATTCAACATTTAGTGGTAATTACCATTTGGTGGTATGGGAGGATTACCGGAATGGAATATATTCTGATATATATGGCGCACGGATAACTGCCACAGGCATTGTGCTTGATACCAATGGCATAATTATATCCAGTGAACCGAACTACCAGACATCACCTGTTGCTACCTCTGCCGGAAATAACTATTTTATCCTCTGGGTTGACCAGCGTTATTTCTCGTACCCTGATATTTATGGTGCAAGGGTTGATACATCCGGTGCTGTCCTTGATACTGGCGGTATTTTAGTATCACATATGCCTAATTATCAGTATATGCCTGCGGTCAATTTCAATGGTATGCACTATATTACCGCCTGGTGCGATTTTCGTAACAGTAATTGTACCGATATCTACGGTGCACGGGTATCGCTTTCTGGTAATCTTCTTGATACTACAGGAATTCTTATCACAATTGAAGCAAACCTTCAGGAGAAGCCCGCAATAGGTTTTGATGGGCTCAATTTCCTCGTTGTCTGGCAGGACTGGTGTAATGATGATGGAGAACGGAGGAATGCTGATATCTATGGAATTCGTGTATCTTCATCAGGGCTGATACTTGAAACGAAGCCGATACCTATAAATACCACTGCTTATAATCAAGTCGCTCCACAAGTTGGGTTTGATGGAATCAACTATTTTGTGGTCTGGGAAGACTGGCGTAGCGGTAATTCAAGTGATATTTACGGTGCGCGGGTGAGCCCATCAGGCATTGTAATTGATACCACTGGCATACCAATCTCAATCGTATCAAGGGCTCAGCGGAATCCTGTTATAAGTTTTGATGGAACGAATTATCTTGTAGTCTGGGAGGATTATAGGGCAGGTGGCTATCCTGATATCTATGCAGCACGGGTGACAACACAAGGGACTGTTCTTGATTCCGCTGGTTTACCGATTGCCACTGGCACTGCTTCCCAGAGTAATCCCGCGGTTGCCTTTGATGGTGTAAATCATTTAATTGTCTGGCAGGAGCCCGTATCTCCTGGTCACTTTAATATTTTTGGAAAGAGAATCAACACCTCAGGTGTCATAATTGATAGTGTGGCGATACCCATCTCCACTGCATTTTACGACCAGAGACATCCATCGCTTGCTTTTGGTGGTAGTAATTACTTTGTCGTATGGGATGATGGTAGGGAATTTCCGCCGCCGGACACCGATATCTATGGTGCCCGTGTTACGACATCCGGGGTGGTCATTGATACATCAGGAATCCCCCTTGCAACCTCAAACTATATACAATATTCACCCAGAATAGAGTATAATGGTGAGAATTTTATCATCCTTTATGAAGAATTCCATTATCTTACTGAATATGATATATATGGATTAAAAGTATCATCTAACGGCGTTGTAATTGATTCATTTAAAATCTCCGAGCAATCCAAAAATCAGAGGTCACCGGTATTAAAAAA
>CBFGJP010000020.1:0-18719 GCA_965649105.1 Caldifarciminota bacterium | reverse complement strand
AAAAAAGGATATGGAACAGAGGTCTTATTTACTTATTCAGGTTATGCGGACTCAGTAAATAATCATCCTGTGAGGACCCAGCGAATATGGGCTGGCTATTATCCGCCCTTAGGTAATGAAGAAAAGAATCATAAGGTCTCAGACAAAGCAATAACCATAGCACCCAATCCATTCCGGGAAAAGACGGAAATCAGATGCCAGATGCCGGATTTCGCATTATCCCTCATCTCATACCCCATATCTCCCATCGGCTACTTTGAAGATCTACGATGCTACGGGCCGTTTGGTAAAATCTCTCCCACTGACTACTGACTACTGCCTACTGAATACTCTTATTTGGCTTGGTGATGATGATTCAGGCCGCAGATTACCTGCAGGTGTGTATTTTGTCAGATTGAATGTGGGTGATTTTAAACAGATTGAAAAGGGGATACTTTTGAGATGATAGGAAGTTGGGTGAGGAAGTAGGTATGGAGGTTAGAAGTTGGGTGAAGAAGTGAGTTTGGGTTTTAACCCCGTGTTTCAAATCCCCTTCAGTCCCCCTTTCGTAAAGGGGGGAATAGGGGGATTAATAATAGACTCGCCACTGCTTGCGGCGTTATATAACCGCACGAATGCGGTCGCTACTATTTGGTTTTACATTAATCCTGTAGTGGCAGTCCACCAAAAGGCATGGCGGATTACCCTGCAATTTTCTATTGACAATTTGGTGCAATAAATTATACTATATAAGATAACCTAGAGGATGGGTTATGGAATCAAAAGTTTTGTTAATAGTAGCAATAGGGAGTCTTTGTTTTGGCTCTGATGTTCTCCCTGTTTTTGGGAGAATTCAAAAACTACAGTATAATCCAGATGCCTATGGCGATGCAACGAAGATTATATTCTCAAATGGCATTACATTTGATACAAAATCCTTAGGCAAGACTGGTGAACCTGATTTGCCTGCTGATTTGAAGATTCAATACCGCGATGATGAAATAGGTTATTATATTGTCCAGTTTTCAGAACCGATATATGGAAAGGAAAAAAATTATCTTGAGTCAATAGGTGCAAAGATTCATTTCTATGTTCCGAATTATGGATTTGTGATCTCATTAAATTCAAAGACACAGAAGGATTTAATACTTTCCAACCCTGAAATAGTCTGGTTTGGCAGTTATCAGCCTGCATATAAGATTTCCTCACTCTTTAATCAAACTGGTGATGAGCATAAGGTCACTATGCTTTTATTTCCTGATGCAGATATACAGGAGGTGCTTGACAAAATAATAGAGATTACCGCTCAGCGTAATTTTATAATCTCAGACAACGGGATAAATAAGATTATTCAGGGTGTAGTAAACAAAAATTATCTTCATACCCTTGCAAAAATCAAAGAGATTTACTGGATTGAGCCTTATGTTGAACCGAGATTTTGCAATATTGATATCCAGTGGATACTACAGGACTGTGAACTAAATGTTAGAAATATTTGGAATAAGGGGATTGCAGGTGAAGGGGAGATAGTAAATTTGGTGGATTCAGGCATATATACAACTCATTATGCCCATTGCTCAGGCAGCGCTCCGGTGACAGATTTTGGTTATTATCCAGAACATAATGCAATAGTGGCTTATGACTCTGCCGGACCAAATTGTGTATTCGGAGGTTCATTGCATGGCACAATTGTTGCTGGGACATTGACTGGAGATGACACTTTAACTCCGGGTAATTCTTTATACGATGGCATCGCAAAACGTTCAAGATTATACCATTCACAATTCGGAGGAAGCAGTGGTGCTATTTTTCTCTTTCCTGACCTTAATGATCTTTATATCAGACCTTATAGTCTTTATTATCCACCAACAAGGGCATTTATCAGCAGTAATCAGTGGGGTGCTTCAACCAATGGACACTATGATGCATACTGCCAACAGGTGGACCAGTTTATGTGGTCCCATAAAGATTTTCTTACACTTTTTGCAGCAGGTAATGCAGGACCAGGTCCTGGTACTGTCAATTCCCCGGCATCAGCAAAAAATTGTATTGCAGTGGGCGCTACAGGCAACAGAGAATCAGGATATACACAGTATCCAAGTTATAATAGTCGTGGACCAACAACGGATGGAAGGTTAAAACCTACGCTACTCTCTCCCGGGGGTCCTGTTACATCGTCTGGAAGCCCTCCAAACGGATATACTTCAATGAATGGCACAAGTGCTGCTACATCAGGTGCTTCTGGAACTGGTGCCTTAATCAGACAATATCTTCGCGAAGGCTGGTATCCCACTGGTAAAAAAGATTCTGCGAATGGCTGGGATTACATCAGTGCTGCAATGATAAAGGCAATTCTCATCAATTGTGCTGACACAAATATTTCACAGGGCACATTTGGTTATATTCCAAACAACAATCTTGGCTGGGGTCGTATTGACCTTGATTCCACACTCTACTTTGAAGGTGATTTGCGAAAGACTTTGCTCTATGATGATACAATTGGACTTTTGACCGCTGAGATAAAGGATTTTTATTGCAATATCCCTCAGGGTTCCAGAAATTTAAAGGTTACCCTTGTCTGGACTGATTATCCAGGCAATCCCGTGGTCTTAAAACAACTCGTCAATGACCTTGATTTATATGTAATGGGTCCCTCAGGAACATACTATTATGGGAACCAATACTCAATGGGGCAATCAATTCCCAATCCATCAATGCGTGATACATTGAATGTAGAAGAATGTGTCAGGGTGAATGAACCGGATTCAGGAGAATGGCTGGTGAGAATTGAGGCAAGGAATGTTCCTTATGGTCCACAGCCATTTGCCCTGGTGATTACCTATCCTGGTGCCGGGACTGCGGGTTTTGTCTCTCTTGATAAACCGGTCTATCGTGCGAATGACTTTAGTGTTGATACCGTAAGGGTGCGTGTTGAGGATTTAAACTACGGCTCTGTGGGTATTCAGGACACGCTGTTTGTTTTTCTAAAAGGAAAATATATTGAGACCCAGCCTGAGACCTTAAGGTGTGTTGAACTTGCTGATAGTTCTTATGTCTTCAAAGGTGAGATGCCACTTCTGTTCCGCGGTGCCATCCACAACGATGGAAAACTCTCGGTATGCCAGGGTGATACAATCTATGCTACATATACCGACAATAATCCGGCCTTTATTTCTCAGGTCTGGGCAGGTGTGGATGCCTGGTATTTCTTGATACAGAATGTGCATTGTGAGAATATTGATGTATCTTTTGCTGACATCTGCTGGAATACGAATGAAAGTTCAAACTCAAAGGTTTATTACGGTACTAATCCCAGCAATCTCAATCTCGTTGCTCAGGTAGATACTCCATATTGTATGCCCCATCGGGTAAGGCTTTCCGGTTTGAGTCCCAACACAATCTACTACTATGATGTGGAATCAAAGGACTTCCGGGGTAATACAGTCCGTGATAACAATGGTGGTCTCCATTATACATTCAAAACAAGGGCAGTTGCGGGTGTTGATATTTTGGTGTTATTGTGCGATGGCACTACTGATGCAATCCCGCAGGGACAAGCCCTTCCAGGATTGCGAGAGCGTTTCCGTAAGGCAATTGAATTAGGTGGCTGGAATTATAACTACTGGGAGACTTCAGACAATTTGGGATACACACCGAGTCGTGAGGTAATGAAGGATTATAAAGCAGTCTTTCTCATTTATGAAGATGAATATCCGCCGTTTATTCCTGTTCAACAGGAGACAATCAGGAAATACGAAGAACTCGGTGGCAGAATTGCCTTTAGTTCTCATGATGTTTTATGGCATGCCTGGGAAAATAGCACAAATAAGGAATATGATACAACCTGGTGTAAAAACTATATGCAGGTAAGGTTCAAATACGATGGTGCATCCACAGGTACTTATAATATTTATGGAGTAAGCGGTGATCCAATAAGCGGTCCGTATGCAAGCGCACCGGTAAGTTATACTCCTCATCGTTCTGGTGCTGCATATGATTCGCTTGACGTAGTTCCGACACCACCGAATGGTTGGGATCCAGGGGGAACTTCTAATCCGATCTGGCGCTGGAATTCTGCAACTGGTGGCCGTATTGGTGCAAGATGGGAATCAGGTAATAATCATGGAACCATTGGTGATGGGGTCTGGGGTGGCTACAGAACACGAACGATATTCAACGGATTTTCTGTAATCCAGATGGATACGACAAAACTGCCTGATATTCTCAACAATCACTTTATCTGGCTCATTGGGCATGACCATCCAGATGTAATGATTCATTCACCGATTGCTGATACCACATATACGACGAGCCCGATTATCATTACCTGGGATGCAACTGCTTATGGTGGTGCTGTGATTGATACAACCTGGGTAGAGTATTCACCGGATGCTGGGCAGACCTGGTATTTGATTGCTGCAGATACAGGGATGATTATGTATCAATGGGATTTGAGTAATATTCAGAACGGGAATAGATACCGGATTCGGATTACAGTGAATGATAGAGGTGTCTATCCTTCTTTAAGAGGCTATAAGGAAACGGGCAATTTCATAATAAATGTTGCGGGCAATGATGACCTCGGACCAAAGGTCATTCCGAACTCAATTATTTTAGCAAACAACCCAAAGTTTGTGACCCCAACCGACACATTATTGCCATTTAATGCAGTGATAAGCGATTCCCTGTCTGGAATGAGTATAATAATTTCTGCACAGTACATAGCGAAGTCAGGGTTTCAAACGACCGGTGAGTTGCCGATGGAAGTCTCTGATGGTCTGTGGGATGAGATAGAAGAGGATGTTAATGCCAGTATCAGACTGGTCTATGTTCCGGAAGTGGTGAATGTCTGTTCATTATTTGTGCGCGGGTGTGATAGTCTGAATAACTGGGGAGGATGGTATTACAGAACATTTACGCTCGTTGACGGTGATATTCGGGGAACCGGTATAATTGAAGATATAGATAAAAATATTCCACCGGTCTTTACCCTTTATAATCCTGTGCCCAATCCTGCAAAGGGCAAGATAAAAATTATCTATGCGATTCCGAACCAGACAAAGGTTAACCTCCAGATATACAATTGTCTCGGTCAGATTGTGCGCAATCTTACAGGTGGAGAAAAGAAATCAGGTCTTCATCAGTTGATATGGAATGGCTGTGATGACAGGGGTCGTGTTTTGCCTTCAGGTGTGTATTTTGTCCAATTAGCGACTGAGAACTCTAAGGCAGTAAAGAAGATAATTCTCTTAGAATAGTTATTTGTTTATCGCGCCTTCGGCAGAAGTATAAGATTTACTCTTTAAAGAGCGCTATTTTTTCTTTGCCGCCTTCTTGACCTTTTTTGTTTTGAACATTACATTTGCCTGGGCTGCAGAAAGACGGGCAATAGGCACCCTGAATGGAGAACAGGAGACATAGTCCATACCAACCTGATGGCAGAAGTGGATTGAATTTGGGTCTCCCCCATGCTCACCGCATATTCCAACTTCAAGATTTGGTCTTGTCTTTCTTCCACGTTCAATTCCAATCTTAATCAACTCACCGATTGCCTTTATATCAATTGACTGGAATGGATCACCCGGTAGAATCTTTTTCTTCAAATAATCAGGGAGAAATCCAC
This sequence comes from Caldifarciminota bacterium, assembly GCA_965649105.1. GTDB lineage: Bacteria > Hydrothermota > Tepidihabitantia > SM23-42 > JAOAFX01 > JAOAFX01. The sequence goes on along the minus strand of CBFGJP010000020.1, from coordinate 13,117 downwards.
CAATGTCGTCCCTTGAAAATCCAAATCCCATCTGGGTTAAATCATTAGTTCCATAAGAGAAAAACTGGGCAACCTCGGCAATCTCATTTGCCACAAGGCAGGCACGCGGTATTTCAATCATTGTTCCATACATATGTTTTATTTTCTTCAATCCAAATTTCTGCAGAACTTCTTTGTAAACACGTTCAACTATCACAACCTGGTCCTTTAATTCATTAACATCACAAACCACAGGCACCATTATCTCGGGATAAGGATTTTTTCCTTCTTTTATCAATTCTGCGGCCGCCTCAAATATTGCACGTACCTGCATTTCGCTAACTTCTGGATATGTAATTCCAAGACGGACCCCACGGTGTCCCATCATTGGATTTGCCTCATGAAGAGAATCTGCCCTTTCATTCAGTTCATCAAGTGTGATATTCAATTCTTCTGCCAGTTTTTGCCTTTTTTCAGGTTCATTAGGTACAAATTCATGGAGGGGCGGGTCAAGGAGTCTTATTACTACAGGATAGCCATCCATTGCCTCAAGCACTCCTTTTACATCATTCTTAACATACGGGAATAACTCATCCAGTGCCTTTCTTCTTTCCTCTTCAGTCTTTGATACAATCATCTTCCTCAATAAGAATAACGGCTCTTCTGAACCCTTGCCATAGAACATATGTTCAGTCCTCATCAAACCAATACCCTGGGCACCAAACTTCCTTGCCCTTTGGGCATCCGCAGGTGTATCTGCATTAGCCCTAATTCCAATTCTTTTTACTGAATCACAGACTTTTAAAAATTCCTGGAGCAAAATATTCTCTTCTGCTGAGGCAAGCATTGGCAATTGTCCTTCGTAAACATTTCCCTTTGTTCCGTTTAATGTCAGCCAGTCCCCCTCTTTGAAGACCTTATCACCAACCCTTAGTGTTTTTTCTTCATAATCTATTTGTAATGCACCACAACCAACGATACAACATTTTCCCCAACCCCGGGCAACGAGTGCTGCATGCGAAGTCATCCCACCGCGGGCGGTGAGAATAGCCTGTGCAGCCCTCATTCCATCCACATCTTCAGGATTGGTTTCTTCACGCACAAGAAGCACCTTCTTCCCCTGTTTTGTCCATTCAACCGCATCCTTGGAGGTAAAGACAATCTGACCGGTTGCCCCACCAGGTCCTGCGGGCAAACCTTTAGCCAGAACCTTTGCATTCATCTCTGCCTTCGGGTCAACCATCGGATGGAGTAATTCATCAAGTTGTGAAGGACTCACCCTCATCACTGCCTCTTCCTTTGTAATCAGTCTTTCTTTTAACATATCTATCGCAATTTTCACGGCGGCCGGTCCGTTTCGCTTACCCACCCGGCATTGCAACATATACAACACGCCCTTTTCAATGGTAAACTCAATATCCAGCATATCGCGATAATGGCGTTCAAGTTTTCTTTGATACTCATACAATTCTTTATAGACCGAAGGCATTGCCTTTTCAAGCGAGACCAAATCTTTGTTATGTTCACTCTTTGAATATTCGTTTACGGGTGCAGGTGTTCTGATGCCAGCAACAACATCCTCTCCCTGGGCATTGATTAGATACTCACCATAGAATTGATTATCACCATTTCCTGGATTTCTTGTAAATCCAACCCCGGTCGCTGAATCTTCACCCATATTTCCGAATACCATTGCCTGCACATTGCACGCAGTTCCCCAGTCATCAGGGATACCTTCTATCCTTCGATATGCAACAGCCCTTTTTCCATTCCAGGAGGCAAATACTGCCTTAATCCCACCCCAGAGCTGTTCATTGTGGTCATCAGGAAATTCTTTTCCTAAAACTTCTTTGATTTTATTTTTGAATAATTGACATAATTCTTTTAAATCATCCGCGGTCAGTTCAGTATCGCTCTTATATCCCTTTTTCTTCTTCATCCCATCCATTATCTCTTCGAGTTGCCTTCTTATTCCAGAATTTTCATCCTTGGGTTCTATTCCTGCTGCCTTCTCCATCACCACATCCGAATACATCATAATTAATCTTCTATAAGAATCATACGCAAACCGTTCATTACCTCCACTCTGCTTTATCAATCCAGGGATGGTTTTTTCAGTAAGTCCAATATTCAAAACTGTCTCCATCATGCCGGGCATTGATGCCCGTGCACCTGAACGGACTGAAATCAGAAGGGGATTGTCAGGGTCACCGAATCTTCTATTCATAATCGCCTCAATCCTCTTCATCGCCTTATCCACCTCTTTTTTCAATGTCTTAGGTAATGTTTTTCTGTTTTTATAATAATAATTGCAAACCTCGGTAGTAATGGTAAAACCAGGGGGAACCCTTATCCCGAGATTTGTCATCTCTGCAAGATTAGCACCCTTTCCACCAAGTAAATTTTTATCTCTGGCTGAACCATCAGCCTTTTTTCCACCAAAATTATAGACCAATTTTTTCATTCTACTCCTTTCAATCATTTAACAATTTTTTTATCATTTCTTCAAGTACATTACCCTGTTTTTCCTTTAATTCATAATTAACTTTAACAGCGGGTTTGTTAAATTTCAAAAATTTACGCAAATCAACAGGGGTTCCAATGATAACAACATCGGCAGGTGCCCTGTTTATACTCTTACTTAACTCCTCCATCTGTAATTTTGAATAACCCAATGCGGGTATTAAATTACCGATATGGGGATATTTTTCGTAAGCTTTTTTAATTGAACCAACCGCGTATCTTCTTGGATTAACTATCTCTTTTGCACCGTATTGCTTTGCCGCGATGAAACCAGCACCAAACCCCATTTCACCATGGGTAAGTGTTGGTCCATCCTCAATCACCAATACAAGTCTATTTTTAATTAGATGTGGTTTATCCACTGTAATGGGAGAATATGCCTCAACAATATTAGCGTATTTGTTTAACTTTTTGACATTTTTCTTCAGTTTTTCAATGTTTTCTTTTGATGCTGAATCTATTTTATTAATTATAATCAAATCCGCCATTCTAACATTTGTTTCACCGGGATGGTAAGTTGATTCATTACCCACTCTCAAAGGATCAACGACAACAATATGAAGGTCTGGTTCATAGAATGGTAAATCATTATTTCCCCCGTCCCAGACAATCACATCCGAGATTTTTTCCGCCTCTTTTAATATCTTATGATAATCAACCCCTGCAAATACAGTATTGCCCCTTTTTATGTGTGGCTCGTATTCTTCTCTTTCTTCAATCGTGCAATTATATTTATCAAGGTCCTCTAATTTTGAAAAACGCTGGATTTCCTGTTTAATTAAGTCTCCATAGGGCATTGGATGTCTGACGATCGAAAATTTTACTTTATATTTATTCAATATGTCACATACCCGGCGCGTGGTCTGACTTTTTCCTGCACCTGTCCTTGCTGCACAGATTGAAATAACTTTACGTACTGATTTTAAGATAGAAGATTTTGGACCGAGCAACCAGAAATCAGCACCCGCAGCCATGACTTCAGACGCCTTATGCATCACATAATTGTGTGAAATATCCGAATATGAAAAGACGACTACATCAATATCATATTTTTTTATTAATTTTGTCAAATCTTTTTCTGAATAAATAGGTATGCCGGTAGAATAATATGGTCCAGCAAGTTCTGCTGGATATTTCCGCCCATCAATATTCGGTATCTGTGTGGCAGTAAAACAAATAACATTATAATCACGATTATTCCTGAAAAAGGTATTAAAATTATGAAAATCCCGACCAGCAGCACCCATTATTAGCACCCTTCTCATTCAAACCTCCTTCATTTAGCAAAATGCACTTTCTGGAGTTAAATTTCTAATAATCCCTTGCCTTTTATTTTTTATAATGAAAAATTTCATTATAATTATATTGGAATTTTTCAAATTCCAATATAATATAGTCTTGCCCTATCTAAAATTAGAATCAGAAATTCAAAAAGGGCTTAAGGTATGGCTTGAAACCGATTAATTATATACAAAATCAGGAAAAAGTCAATGGGTTAAACAAGTTTTTTATTTATAGATTATGCGCCTAAATATGCCGCTTTTACCACTGGATTTTCGTGCAAATCTTTACCTTGACCCTCCATGATTATTTTACCCGTTTCAAGGACATACGCATAATTACATATCGATAAGGCTTTGTGCGCATTTTGTTCAACAAGAAGGATACTCGTTCCTTGCTCATTGATTTCTTTTATGATATTAAATATCTCATTGACAAGAATTGGTGACAGACCCATTGAAGGCTCGTCCAGCATTAAGAGTTTTGGTTTTGACATCAATGCCCTTGCCATTGCCAACATTTGTAATTCACCGCCGGACAATGTTCCGGCGGATTGGTGGAGTCTTTCCTTTAGTCGAGGGAAGGATTTAAATATTCGCTCCATGGTCCCCTGAATGATTTTTGGATCCTTGATTAAATAGGCACCCATTCTCAAATTCTCTTGTACCGAAAGATTGGCGAATGGTTTTCGGCCTTCAGGAACATGGGCTATACCAAGTGCTGCAATTTTATGCCCCAAGAGATTTGTAATGTTAGTATTCTCAAAATAGATCTCGCCTGATTTCGCTTTTATCAAACCCGAAATAGTCTTCAAAGTCGTACTTTTACCTGCCCCATTTGCGCCAATAAGGGCGACTACTTCACCTGAACAAACTTTGAAGGAAATACCCTGCAATGCCTGTATTGCACCATAAAAAACACTTAAATTTTTTACTTCAAGTATTGACTTTGCCCTTTTGAATTCCATTTTTAATCCCTGCCCAGGTATGCATCAATTACTTTAGGCTCATTTTGAATTTCCTGAGGTGGACCTTCGGCAATCTTTTCACCAAAATCCATTACATATACTCTCTGGCATATAGACATAACAACACGCATCTGATGTTCTATAAGCAGAATCGTAAGTTTGAAACGTTCGTGAATGAAGTTTATTAAGTCCATAAGTTTGATGGTTTCCTGAGGATTCATTCCGGCGGCCGGTTCATCAAGCAATAGCAAATCGGGATTTGTTGCGAGCGCGCGCACGATCTCTAATTTTCTCTGCTCACCGTAAGGTAGATTTTTTGCCAGTTCTTTTGCCCGTAACTCAAGATTAAATATCGAAAGCATTTCTTGGGCCTTTTCTTCGATCAGATCTTCCTGTTCCTGAAATGTCCTGGTCCTGAGAATTGCTGAAGTTAATCCGTATTTAACATCCTTATGGCAGGCAATTTTAACATTATCAATCACTGTTAGATTATTGAATAATCTAATGTTTTGGAATGTTCGGGCAATACCGAGTTTAACAATTTCATAGGGCTTCAAGCCATTTATATTTTTATCTTTAAAAAGTATTTTCCCTGAGTCCGGAGTGTAAATACCGGTTATTAGATTAAAAACCGTGGTCTTCCCAGCACCGTTTGGACCAATAAGACCTACCAGCTCATTTTTATTCACTTCCAGATCAAGGTTTGAAACCGCCTTTAAGCCACCAAAAAATTTATTTAAACCCGTGATACTCAATAATAAATTTGAATTCATAATTGTTTCGTATTTCCTTTAGAATATTCTTTTTCTTCCGGTTTAATAAAGGCAAATTCCATTCCACTGCCAATACCCATTGGTCTTATTAACATTATTATAATTAAAACAAGTGGATAGATTACAAGTCGCCAATCAAGAATCTGGGGCGGAAGGATTACTCTCAATCCCTCAAGGAGAAAGGTCCAGGCAATAGCAGCAATAATGGTGCCTGATATGCTACCGAGACCGCCAAGTACTACTATCAACAGCACATCAATAGATTTAAGAAAGTCAAAATTTGATGGATGTAAAAAAGAATATAAATGGGCATATAGAACACCGGCAACACCGGCAAAAATCGAACCAAACACGAATCCTATGGTCTTATATTTTGTAGTATTGACACCAACGCAATCAGCAGCAATATCATCCTCGCGTATGGAAATACAGGACCTCCCAACATCCGAAAAAACAAAGTTTCTTATGACAACAATTGTAATCACAAAAAATAAGTAGGTCAAGGGGAAAACAGTAAATTGGGGAATGCCGAGCATACCACGGGAGCCACCAAGTGCTGGAATAACTGCATCCGCATTATCAAATAATACCTTCACAATAATCCCGAATCCAAGGGTTGCAATACCCAGATAATCAGATTTAAGACGGAGTATGGGAAGGCCGATCAAAAGCGCGATTATTGCCACAATTATTATTGCTGTGATAAGTCCGAAGATAAAAGAGAGAAAACCCAGTCCGTGGAAGGTCTTGGTAACGAGTGCCGAAGAATACGCACCAATTCCAAAAAATGCAGCATGTCCTAAAGAAAATTGCCCGGTATAACCATAGATAAGATTTAGTCCAAGTGCGGAAATAGTAATGATACAGGCAAATTGAATTATTTGAATCCAGTAAGGGTTCAAAAAATTAGCGAATATTGATGCGGTTATTATTATAAAAATGGCGATAGCAATAATGAAAGCAAAAAACTTTTTACTTGAAATTATGTTTTTTGTCGATTTTGATATCATACCTTTTCGATCTCTTTTTTCCCCAAAATTCCTGCCGGTTTTACCAGTAAGACGATTATTAGAATTGAAAATGCAAAAGCATCGCGCATTGTAGATGAGATATATGCGGAACACATTGTCTCAACAACACCCATAATCAATGCACCGATCATAGCACCAGGGATTGAACCAATACCACCAAGCACCGCAGCAACAAATGCCTTTAAACCCGGCATAATCCCCATAAATGGATTTATCTGTGGATAGGCAATACCATAAAGTACACCCCCGGCACCCGCAAGGGCAGAACCAATGCCAAAGGTTACGGATATTATGTAGTCAACATTAATACCCATTAACTTTGCAGTGTCTTTATCGTAAGAAACCGCTCTCATTGCCATTCCGGTCTTTGTTTTCTGAACAATATACTGCAAAAAAATCAGTAACAAAATCGCCACCCCGAACACGAGTATCTGAATATTCGATATACATACCGCACCAATTTGATATGTACATACTTCAAACGGTCTTGGATAAGCAAGATAGTTTGGACCAAATACAAATTTCAAACTTGAAAAATACTCCAGAAATAAAGATACCCCGATGGCAGTGATCAGGGCAGAGATACGAGGAGCATTTCTTAATGGGCGATATGCTAATCTCTCGATACTGATACCGAGTATTGCACAACCCGCCATTGCAAAAAGAATCGCCAATGGAAAAGGCAAATGGTACAATGATAGAGCATAAAAGCCGAAATAGGCGCCAACCATAAAGACATCTCCATGGGCAAAATTAATCAAACGAACAATACCATAGACCATTGTGTAGCCCAAGGCAATAAGGGCATAAACAAAGCCCAATTGCAAACCATTTATCAACTGTTGAAGGAAATAGGACATTTAACTATTATATGTAAATTTTTTTTAAAATCAACCCTGTTTATAACTGCATCCCCGCTAATTGCTAAAATTATGTATAATTTTTAACCACAGCAATGTAAAGTAAATATATTGACCAGGTTTACCAGAATTTTAGATATTTGCAGATACAGGTCTTATTGCGAATTAGGGTCTGGCCCTACAATTTCTAATTTCTATAGGATTGCATCAATAAAAATTGTTATAGAAAAGAAAGAGGAGTCAATGTTTATCTAATTGTTCTTTACTTTCCTCCCACTTTGATGGCTGTTTTAATTCCCACCACTTTCAACTATTGCACATTTAATTTTCAAAAATGTGGAGAAAACTTAGAGAGTTTATATCTTGACATTAATAAAATTTTGAATATATTTAGGTGTGGCATATAAAATCGATGGTGACTCCTTTTCTAGCATTATCCTTGCTGCCGGCATAAGTAAAAGAATGTATAGCCAAACACCTAAAATATTATATAAAATTTTAGGTAAACCAATGATTGAATATGTTGTTGATACCGTTTGCGGGTTGAATTGCACCGAGATAATTGTGGTTACAGGCAAAAATAAAGATGAGGTGCGAAAAGTTCTGGGGAGTAAAGTAAAATATGCCGTTCAGGAAACTCCACTCGGGACTGGTGATGCGGCTAAAAAAGGACTTGTTTTAGCAACGAAACCCAATATTCTCATACTTTATGGAGACGTTCCTTTATTAAAAACAGAAACCATTACCGCAATGATAAATAACCACTTGAACAAAAATGCAGATTTGTCTGTAATGACATGCAATATTGATAATCCTGCTGGCTATGGTAGGATTGTGCGCAATAAAACGGGAAAATTTATCAAGATAGTTGAACATATTGATGCTAATGAAAAAGAGTTGAATATAAATGAAATAAATACCGGCATCTATTTTGGGAATCGTCAACTTATTAATGTTGCTCTTTCCTGCGTGAAAGCCAATAATAACCAAAAGGAGTTCTATTTAACCGACATTGTGCACTATTTTATAAAAAAGAAAAAACGGGTTATCGCTTTTCAAATCCAAAATCAAGAAGAAATCCTGGGAATAAATAATAAAGCAGAACTTGCAAGGGTTAGAGAGATAATCAAAAAAAATTGGTTTGATGAATTAATGAAGAGGGGTGTCTACATTGAAGAACCAGCAACAACTAATATCGATTTGACTGTAAAAGTTGGACATTATGTTCAAATCAGGCCCTTTACAATTATTGAGGGGAAAACCGAAATCAAAGATGATAGTGTTATCGGTCCATTTGTCTGGATTAAAGATGGGAAAAAAATGAAAATTAAAATATGAGTTCGGGTAAGATTGGTTTGATCATTTTGGTTATCTTAATCTTTCTTTTTGGTGCCTCAGTAATCTATATGCGCACAAGAGAAGATCCAGAAGAGGTTTTCAAAAGAAATAGTAATCTTAGGGTTGAAGTACTTAATGGTTGTGGTGTCAATCGTTTAGCAATAAAGGTTAGTGATATATTAAGAGAGAAAGGTTTTAATGTGGTAAAAATCGGTGATGCGGAAAAAAAATTTCCGGAGACCGTAGTTGTTGAAAGGGCAAATGAAGATATGAAAAATGGAAAATACTTTGCTAAAAGGATTGGATGTAAGAATATTGGCAAGGATGTCGACCCGGCACTTTATATTGATGTTACCGTTATCATAGGTGAAGATTATAAAAAATTATTCCCCGATGTTGAAAAAAGATTCTGATCGACCACCAATCGATCTGGCTAAAGAACTTGCCCGCATTATAACTGACAAAAAGGGCGAAGATATAATTATATTTGATTTAAGAGAAATTTCTCCAATTACCGATTTTTTCGTGATTGCCACTGGGTTATCAGATATTCATAATAAAACAATTGCTGAATATTTAAGCGAATTTGAAACACCTAACCACATTGAAGGAATTGAAGGAGGAGGTTGGATTCTCCTTGATTATATTGATGTAATTGTTCACATATTTTCAAAGGAAGCAAGAGAGTTTTATGGACTTGAGCGTTTGTGGGGTGACGCCCCTCAAGTAAAGATTTAAAAATGCTACGCGATGATATAAAAAAAATCCTCAAACAGATTTATCCTGAAGAAACAATAATTGTAGATTATGTTCCAGCAGATAAAAAAGGAGACTACTCGACCAATCTTGCAATGCGTATTGCTCATAAAGAAATCACTACCCCATTGAAAATTGCAGAAGACATTGTTAAAAAGATAGATTCTCCGGTTATAAGTGAAACGGTTGTCTATCCACCAGGTTTTGTAAATTTTGTCTTAAATCCCAGTTATGTAAAAGAAAAATTTAAGAAACCCGAAAGGTGTAGCGTCGGAAATGGTCTCAAAGTCAATGTAGAATTTGTGAGCGTCAATCCTACCGGACCTATAAATATTGTTAATGGTCGAGCGGCTGCGTTTGGTGATTCGCTTGTGAGATTGATGAATTATGCTGGTTATAATGCAGATGCCGAATATTATGTAAATGACTGCGGTCGACAGATTGATTTACTTGCCGAAAGCATAAAACAAAGGATGAATCAAATATTAGGCAAGGAATTTTCCATTCCCGAAGATGGATATCACGGTGAATATATCATTCCATTGGCCCAAAATTTTCTCAAAGCAGGAATTACTGATATGGCAAAAGTAAAAAAAGAAGCGGTCAATTATTTTCTTTCACAACATCAGTCAATGCTCGGCAATTTTAAGGTAAATTTCAAAAACTGGATTCGTGAATCAGAAATCAGGGATAAAGGATATGTTGAAAAAATTTTAAAAATATTTCAAGATAAAGGTTTATTATTCAAACAGGAAGGTGCGACCTACCTCAAGACAACAAATTTTAATGATACGCGCGACCGCGTTATAATTACAAAAGATGGCAGATACACATATCTTCTTCCGGATATTGCTTATCATTTAAACAAAATTGAAAGAAACTATCAATACTTAATTACAATACTCGGTCCTGACCATCTTGGACAGGTTAATAGTCTTTACGCTGGATTGAAAGCACTTGACTATAAAGAAAATCTCCTTAAAATTATAATTGTGCAGGAAGTAAAGTTAAAAAAAGATGGTAAATACATTCCTATGTCAAAAAGGGCGGGAACATTTATCACCCTGGAGGATTTACTCAACGAAATACCTGTTGATGTCAGCCGATTCTTCTTTCTTATGCGTTCCAGTTCTCAACACCTTGATTTTGACCTTGATCTGGCAAAAAATGTTTCAGAAGAAAATCCTGTTTACTATGTTCAATATGCATATGCCCGTATTATGAGTATTATAAAATTTGCATATGAAAAAGGATTTGAATTAAAAAATGAAATTGAATTAGATTTGCTTAACGAAAAAGAGGAATTAGATCTGATGAAATATATTTTAAGGTTTGAAGAGACAGTTGAAGATGCGGTAAAAAATTTTGAACCATTTATGATAACTTATTACTTAATCGGACTGGCAAAAATTTTTCATCATTTTTATCAAAAACACCGGGTTGTGAGCGACGATAGACTATTAACAACAGCACGATTGTTTTTGATAAAAAGGACTGCTGATACAATAAAAACCGGAATGGAATTAATCGGTTGTTCTTGCCCCGAAAGGATGTAATGCAGCAATTATCGCTTAAAATTTTATGTTTAGAACTTAAGAATAATTTATAAGGAGGTTAAATGAATCTTGCAAGTCTGCTTTCCAGAGATAGAATAAATCTGGAACTGAAATCAACAAAAAAAGAAGAAGTTTTAAAAGATCTGGTCTATATGATTAAAAGCAAAACCGATGCCGAGTTGATTTATTCCACTTTATTAAAAAGGGAAGAGCTGGGTTCGACAGGCATTGGCAAAGGAATTGCTATCCCACACTGTCGTTCCCTTGCGGTAACCAAATTAGAAATTGCGATCGGTAGAACCATTAAGCCAATAAATTTTAATGCAATTGATAAAAAACCGGTTTCGCTGTTCTTTTTAATCATTGCTCCACCTCAAGACCCGGGTAATCAATATCTTATCACTCTCGGAAAGATTGTTCAAATTTCTCGCGAATTAACAAAAAATAATTTGATAACCAAACCTCAAACACCGGATGAATTTATTTCTTTAATAAATGAAATAGAGAAAAAATTTGTTAAGAAGAGGTAGATATGAGTAAAGAAATAGATATAATGCGTATACTAAAAAGACTTTTTGATTTAGATAATTTAATTGCTGATAAAGAGGCAGATAAAAAAATCGGATTTAAGATTGATGAAGAGGTCGGATTATTGAGTTTGAAGAAAGAAAGAGCAAGTCTCTTAAAAGAAATTCCCAGAGAATATGCAGATACTTACGAAAGAATAAAAAAACGCTATTCGCTTGCAATAGCCGAAGTCAAAAATGGTTTTTGTTTTGGCTGTTTTCAACAATTACCTACTGAGATGCTGGTTAGAAGCAATGAAATTGTCACCTGCCCCAACTGTGGTAGAATTCTATTCTGGCGCGAAGAATTAAAAATTGGAAATAATAGCCGGGCTTTTAAATAAATTTTAACACTCAAATAGTTTAATAACAAATTTTAATACATAAATTGTGAAAAAAATATACATAATCTATATTGTACTCCTATTCTTTATCATTGCTAACATATTAAATCTTAAAAATCTTTCACTGATAGATTGGGACGAAGGGATATTTGCCTTACAGGCAAAGTGGTTTGCAAGTATGGGTGAGGATGGTAAACCATTCAATTTTCAAACCCCTCCCCTATTTCAGATCCTTATTGCATTATTCTTTAAGCTATTTGGTTATAAAGAATGGATTCTTCCAATTTTATCGGTTATCTTCTCTTGTTTTACAATTTATATCACATTTACTTTTTTCAGTAAAATATACAATGAGACGGTCGGTTTGATGGGAGTTTTCCTTTTTATTTCAACCGAGTATTTTCTTTTTTTCTCAAAATCTGGATTGAGTGATGCCGTCTTCCTTTTTTTCTTTTTAACTGCCCTTTATTTTTTCTACCGTGCATTAGAAAATGAAAATAAGGTCGATTTCATTATGTGTAGTCTTTTTACTACGCTTGCCTGTTATACCAAATATACCGGACCAATTCTATTTTTAATTTATTTAATAATTGGGTTTACAATTATCAAAAAAAAGACGAAATTTTTTTATTACTATTTCTTTATCATTCCAATTTTGTTATTCCTCCCTTATGTCGTAATTTTTATTAAAGTTATTTCGCTAAAAGGTATTGCGGCCCGTCATGGTAAATTATTAGGAATTCATCACTTAAAGTATTTCTATTATCTACTTCGCTTTGCCCCTGTAGTTTTCACTTTGGCGCTCTTTTACCGAATTAAACAAAAAAAGTATTATCTGGTCTTAATAACAATTTTAACATTCTTTATAGTTTTAGGTTTTTATTACCCTTACTTACGCCTTGCTTACCCGCTGATACCATTTTTTGCGTTATTTTCTTCTTGTTTCATTTATAGATTAAAAAAAGTTCGGGTTTATCTTTGTGGCACAATCTTTTTGATAAATATACTTTTAGGTTCTGATACAATTTTTTATCATTCAAAAGTTCCCCTTTTAATCAGCGGTAAAGTAAATGAGATTTGCGTATCGCACAAAATTAACTATGTCATTACCGCAATGCCACCAAACATATTATTTTATATTTC
>CBFGJP010000019.1:8536-38703 GCA_965649105.1 Caldifarciminota bacterium | reverse complement strand
TGAAAAGAATTTATGTGGAAATAGCACTTGGGGCATTGAGAGCCCAAGCCACGGATTTTCGCTTAAGATGTTTTTACCAACGGACGATGCGCCGAAAAGGGCGGTTTGTGGCACGCATTGCGTTAGCACGAAAACTTGCGGGCATTGTTTACCATATACTTAAAAACAAGATTGATTACCTGACTTGCATGGCGCAAAATAGAATGGCTGGGCGAGCCTCATCACCCCTTTAATCTTAAAATGATTCGTGTCAAGATTAGGCAACCCAGCCATATTCCGAATAAATACCATGTCCTGTAATGGACGAATAGCAGGCTGGTTTTAACCGTTAGGTATGATTCGGACAGAATAATTGTAACTAAAAATAGGGGGTTGTAAAGAGAGAAATTTAACATATTGACAAACCTTTTATAGCAGGGGTGATATAAGACTACCAAGATTATAACGCTTTGTTTTATTAATCTTCTCACCATACTTATATGCGGACATTTTATGTGCCTCATCAACAATACACAAATCCCATTTTGAATCCTTGAGGGCAAACATCACATCGTCTTGCTTGGCAAAATCCATTGAAATAATAATCTGGTTCTTTTCAGTAAAAATATTTCTCCCCCATTCCGCAGTCATTACACCTCTATCTATGATTGAAAATGTTTCCTGAAATTTTTCTTTCATCTCACGGAGCCATTGTTCCTTGAGGTGCCCGGGAACAACAATTAAGATTCTATCTACAAGACCTCTATACTTTAGTTCCTTTATTAGAAGCCCAGCCATAATAGTCTTGCCTGCCCCAGGGTCGTCTGCCAGTAAAAACCTTATATTCGGATTTTGTAGAATGTAATGGTAAACAGCCTCAATTTGATGAGGCAAAGGGTCTATCTGAGAGACATTTACTGCATATAGAGGATCAAATTGAAATGCATTTCTAATACGATGCGATTCCAGATAGAGAAAAACAGATTCTCCATCAGCGGAGAAAGAAAGTGGTTTCTCACTTAGAATCTTAACTACTGCGATATCCTCGGTGGAGAGAATGGGGTTATAATAGCGGTTGGTTTCAAGTCCGACTGCTTCAATATGCATTTGGTTCTGACCAATGGTTTTGGCAGAAATTACTCTAACCTTCTCAGGCCAAAAAGCACCTTGCAAGATATCGCCCTGTTTTATTTCCATTTCAAAAGCCTTCCATTTTGTCCGTAGGTCTGTATAATATTATAGCGAAAACTTCCAAGAAATCAAGAACTTTGTGCGTAGGATTTTGGAATATACAGGATGGAAAAATTTTGTTTTGATAATAATAACTCTCCCCAATTCGGAACTGAAGGTGGGTGCGTTAATCGGGCACAAAGATAAGGGAAATTGAATTTACACAATGGCGGACATTTTTTGGGGTGAAGCCTTCGCCCTCAAATACATGGCCTAAATGGGCACCACAATTTGCACACTGGATTTCAATCCTCACGCCATCCGGGTCCGGAATCCTCTTCACCGCACCCTTGATCTCTTCATCAAAACTGGGCCAGCCACAACCAGATTTGAATTTTGCCTCAGAACGATAAAGCGGGGCATTGCACCGTTTACAATGATAGGTTCCTTTCTGAAAAAAATCGTTGTATTCACCGCTGAACGGTGGCTCAGTTCCTTTATGGACAATCACCCATTCTTCTGCTTTATTAAGTTTTCTGTATCCTTTGTTTTCTTTATTCATATTATTTCCCCCTTGGCAGGAAAAGCAGAGAAGAATGGTGATTAAAAAAATCAGATGGATTTTTTTCAATCCTTTACCCGTTCCGGCATACAGGTCTTAGAGATCCGGCATAGTATATCATCAATCATTGTATAAACAACCGGAATGAGAATTAGTGATACAAAGATGCTGAAGGTCATACCGCCGATGAAGGCACTTGCCAGTGCCTTTAATGATTCACCGCCCCCACCGAGATTCAAGGCAAGGAATAGCGAACCAAAGATTGTAGTCAATGAGGTCATCATCACCGGTCTGAATCTCTTTTCACCCGCCTCAATCATTGCTGTATTTCTTTCAACATTCTTTTCCCGGCGTGATACAACATAGTCAAGTAACAAAATGGCGTTATCCGTAACGATCCCTGAGAGGATGATTGCGGATAGAAATGAAGATATATTTAATTCGTTGCCCGTGAGCACAAGTCCGGCAAAGAATCCGGTGATAGAAAATGGCACAGAAAGGATGATCACAAATGGCAATGTCAGACTATTGAACTGCACACCCATCACCATATAAACAAGAATTATCGCAATGATAAGGGCAATACCGAGTGTCCGAAAACTTTCGGCAATCGCCCGATTTGCCCCACGCTGTTCTATATTGTAGCCATCTGGTAGTTTGAAATCCTTGATTATTTTTTCAAGAATTTTGCGATTAGCACGGGCATTGGTGCCCGGTGCAAAACTGCCTGTGATATTGACCGACCGCCTTTGATTTATCCGTACGATCTCGGATGGCGATTCACCTTCCTGAAGCACACCCAGGCTTTTAAGGGGAACAACACCGGCAAGGGGTGTGGCAACCGGTAGATTTGCAATATCGCGCAGGGTAAATTTTTCCGCATTTAGAATGGTGAGTTCCACATCAACTTCTTTATCATCCTTGCGATAGGTTGTCACAACCTCGCCTGATTTAGCAATCCTCAATGTCTGGGCAAGGACAAATGCCGAAATACCAGTTGCCGAGAGCCTCATCCGGTCAGGAATGAATACGAACGCCGGCAGTCCCCGTGCAAGACTGCTTTTTATATACAGAAAATTTTTCTCTTTTCTTAGATTTGTGGCAAGGCGACTGCCGAGTTCACGCAGGGTATCAAGATTATCGCCAAATATGTTAATATCAATATCTTCGCGCCTTATGCCAACCGTAGCATCAATCACCCGCACTAAGTATGTTGGCTCGGTAAATAATTCAAGAATCTTTTTTGCCTCAACCATAACTTCACGCACCGGTCTTCTCTTTTCTGTATAGACATTGATTGTAGCACTGTAGGGTTGTGGTGTGCCGAAGAATGGATCTTCGCCAACGATTGATGATACCTTTGATACACCATCTAAGTTTAATAATGCCTTCTCTAATTTCATTACTTCGTCATTGCAGTGTTCTACGGAGGTGCCCCGTGGATATTCAAGGACAATCTGAAATTCTCCTTCGTCTGTTGCTGCAATCAAACCGGTCTTCACAAAACTGGCAAGAATAAAACCAATGATTAACAAAACAACAAATATCAAAACCGTAATCAAACGGTGTCTCAAAACTTTTCTCAAGAGATTTGTGTAGGCATTTCTCGTTATTGATTCGAGGTTCAAAAACCAGCGATTGAACTGGAACTTTGGTGGCTCGGGTTTCAATAAGAAATAACTCAATATCGGAACGATAGTTACCGCAATTATGATTGAAATGCTCAAAGAGAATACAACGGTGAGGGCAAGTTCACCGAGTAGAACCTTGGCAAATCCCTGAGTAAAGGCAAGGGGTAGAAATACAACGATTGTTGTAATGACACCGGCACTTATTGCCAGCCCTACTTCCCGGGTTGATTCCACGACCATCTCCAGTTTGGAACCGGAAAAATCTTTGTCCCGTAAATGTCGAAAAATGTTTTCCATCACCACAATTGAGGCATCAACGATCAAACCTGTAGCAAGGGATAATCCACCGATAGAAATCGTATTGAGTGAAAGATTGAAGGCCTTCATAAATATAAAGGTGATGATGATTGTAATCGGAATTGAAATAACAATGACGAGGGTATTTCTAATCCTGCCTAAAAATAATAGTATCACCAGTGATGCCAGCAATGCACCCAAAATTCCCGAGATAACGACATCCTTAAGGGCATTAAGAATTGTGTTGGATTCGTCTTTGATAATTTGAATATTAATATCCGGGGGTAGTTTATCCTTATTTTCTTTGAGCCATCTTTTTACTCCCTGTGCAACCTGGACTGAATTGCCATTGCTCGGCTTGCGCACGAGAATCCCTACGGCATTGTTTAGGTTTAAGCGGGCAAAACGCGTCTGTAATTTTTCAATGCTATAGACCCTTGCAATATCGCCCAATCTGATTGTCCTGGCTCCAGCCACTGTGATATATTCGTTTTTTATATCCTCTATTGATTGATAATTACCTTTAAGCCTCAATGAGAATAGATACTGACCGCTCTTTATTTCTCCGATCGGAAAATCTATATTATTACTGCTTAATGCTAATGCAATCTGATTCAAACCGATGCCGGTTTCGTATAAACGGAGCGGGTCAATCTCAACCCGGATGATTTCATCTATGCCTCCGGTCACCTTAGCGTTTGCGACACCGGGCAAACGGGCAATTGCCGGGGCAATCCTTTTTTCCACAAATCCTTTCAAATCGGCAAGGTCCCGTGTCTCAGATGTAACAGAAAGTTCAACCGGTGGTGGTAAGATGTTGTTTATCGTCGTTATTGAAGGGGTTGTAGCATTCCTGGGCAGTTGTCCTTTTATGAGGTCAATTTTTTCCTGAATCTCACGCTGTTTCTTTTCTATATTTACGCCAAAGGCGTAGTTTACTATGATCTGCGAAAACCCTTCTCTACTGGTGGAATTGATTTGCTCAAGCCCAGAGATCGTTGAAATTGCCTCCTCAATCGGTTTGGTGATGTCATTCTCAACAACCTCTGGGCCCGCACCTGGATAGGCAGTAATAATTATCGCGGCTGGGACCGAGAATTCAGGATAATAAGAGACCGGTAGAGAAAAGAAGCTTATGAAGCCAATGATTATCAAAACTGCAGTTATCAGCAGGGTCCCGACATAGCGCTGGATAAAATAACGAATCACATTCATATCATTCCTTAATTATTTTGATCTTTTGCCCATCACTTATTTTGTCTGCACCATCACTTACAATAATATCATTCTCGTTTAAACCATCAATCAAATAATATTCTTCAGAGCGCGAGATTATCTGGATAGATGCAAAAACTGCCTTATCATTTTCTACCCTGAATACACCTGTGCCCTTCTCGCTTAGGTTTACCACGGACTTTCTGGGAACCACCATACCTGTCTTTTCCCCAATAATAATATGTCCGTTCAGGGTCTGTCCGATGAGCATACTGATATTAGGGGAGGCTAAACGGCAGACTTCGGTTTCTATTGTGAGACCACCGGTAACCGGGTCAATCTGGGGAGCGACAAGATTTATTTGAACCACCGCGATCGTATCCTTCTCTTCATCGGTGATTGCAATCTTCTGTTTTGGTTTGACGGAAAATCGCTCTTCGCCAAAGACCTGTCCTTTGAAATTAAGGCAACCGATGTCACCGATTTCAAATAAAGGCGTCTGTGGAGTGATGGTCTTGCCAATATCAATAAAAGATTTCAATACAATACCTTTTATGGGCGACTTTACCGAGTAGGGTTTGAATTCACTGCCGGGTATCTCCTGAATAACTGTGGCAAGTGTCTGGTTTGAAAATACTGTATCACCTTCACGCACACGGATTTTTTCTACCCTGCCTGGAATCTGGGCAAAGACCGTTACTACATTCTTCGGTATAATCTTACCCACCACATCGACAACCACCGGAATAGTTGTATCCATTACCACAACGGTCTTTACAATTGTCTCTGTTTCCGAAACTTTTTTATCTTTGCCCTTACAATAAGGGAACACAAAGATTAATAAAATGAAAATAGTTAATAATCTTCTCATACTACATCCCCTTTCATTTTTTTGCTCTTTTCTCAACGACCATATAAATGGTAGGAATGAAGACCAGGGTCAGGAATGTAGCAAAGAGCAGGCCACCGATGACTGAGCGCGCCATTGGTGCGCGGATTTCACTGCCCGCACCTATTCCCAGCGCCATCGGAATTAAACCAAAGGTGGTGGTGAGCGCGGTCATCAGAATCGGTCTCAATCTTACCCTTCCTGCCTCAATCAATGCATCCACGAGTGCTAAACCCTCTTTTCTCCGCAATTGATTTGTATAATCAACATAGACGATCGCATTGTTTACTACAACTCCGGCAAGGAGTAGCAAGCCCATCAAACTCTGCATATTTATTGTAGTATTGGTAAAGAAGAGTATCCATAAGACACCAATGATTGCAAGGGGAACGGTGAACATAATGATAAAAGGTTCTTTAAAGGATTCAAACTGCCCAACCATTATGATATAGACAAGGAAGACGGCAAGAAGGATTACCCAGCCAATATCCCGGAATGTATTCTGCATCTCTTTAAATCCCCCACCCATCTCAATCTTGAATCCGGGCGGAAGTGCAATTTCTTTTAAGACCTTCTGCACATCACGGGCAACGCTATTCTGGTCCCTGGCCTCTACATTACCGGTGATCTTGACCACCCGGAATGTATTCTCATGCTCAATCTTTGATGGACCGATTGCAACGGTGTCAATGAGAAAGTTTCGCAAAGGCACAATTCCAACCGGGGTTGCAATGTTCAATGCCTTAATCTTTTCTGGAGTATCTTTATACCCTTTCTTGAGCGTGATTCTTATATCATATTCTTTTCCTTCAATCCGATACTGGGTTGCAACCATCCCCTCAATCTGACTCCTCAAAGCAAGACCGATCTGATACGGCGTCAAACCAAACTGCATCGCCTTGTATCTATCAACAATAAACTGTATCTCTGGTTTACCCTGACTCAGGTCTGATTCCAGGTCAACAAGCCCTTTTACTCTCTTTAACTTCTCCATTAATCCATCCGAGATTGTTCTTGCCTTATTAAGGTCATAGCCAATTATCTTTATTTCAATCGGTTTTCCGGTGCCAAATAGAAACGATTCATCAGATGTAAAGCGGGTGACAAGACCAGGGATTGTATTCAACTTTGGCCTGATTGCCTTTTGAATCTCTTTTACCGAGCGCGAGCGCTTCTCTCTGTCAACAAGTCCAATCCAGATTGAAGCAGCATTTGAGCCACTCCCACCAAATAATGCAGACATACCTGTTCCAGAACCAATCGTGATAAAGGTATTTTCCATCTCCGGGATCTCTTTGATTAGAATCTCTTCTAATTTAATGATTGCTGAATCAGTAGTATAAAGGTTTGTCCCTTCCGGCATCTCTGCCTCAATCTGAATCTGACCCCGGTCCGGGGATGGTGTGAGTTCAGCACCGATAAAGAATAATAGGCAAAGGCTCAATACAAATAGCCCACCCGTGCCAAAGATTATTGTCTTGCGGTGGTTCAATGCCCAGC
The DNA here is from genome assembly GCA_965649105.1 of Caldifarciminota bacterium. Lineage (GTDB taxonomy): Bacteria > Hydrothermota > Tepidihabitantia > SM23-42 > JAOAFX01 > JAOAFX01. Next base: position 31,460 of record CBFGJP010000019.1, on the reverse strand, counting down.
GGATTATCCTGAGATAGAAGTTTTCAATATTCTTATAAAATCTCTGGATTGATGCCTCAGTTCCACCGAGTTCTTTCTTAATCTTTATCAATTTTGCCATCAACATCGGCACGATTGTTATTGCAACTAATAGTGAAGAGGCAAGGGCAAAGGTAACGGTCCAGGCAATCTGGCTGAAGAAGATTGAGGCAAATCCACGCACTAAGAGCAATGGTAAAAATACCGCAATGGTGGTGAGCGTTGAAGCCGTGATTGCCATCCCGACCTCCTGTGTTCCAAGAACCGATGCCAGGTCAGGGTCTTCACCCTTTTCCTGACGGTGCCGGTAGATTGCCTCAAATACGACAATTGCACAGTCAACGACCATACCAATCGCGATCGTCAGACCACCGAGTGAGACCATATTTATCGTCATATTGAAGATGAACATCATAAATACCGCAAAGAATACGGTGATGGGAAGTGAGATGCCAATGATGAGCGCCGCCCTTAAATTTCCAAGAAACAGAAAAAGGATTAACACTGCAAGGATAGCACCAATTACTAAGGTATCCGCAGTGCTCCGGATAGACCGGTTTATAAAATCTGCCTGATTGAAAAATACATCAATACCCACGCCTGCAGGTAGTTCCTTTTTAATATTTTCAATCTCCCGGACCACATCGTTACAGACCTTTACAGTATTGGCATTCGTTCTTTTTTGGATAAAGCCATAGATTGAATTAACCCTATTGGTCCTGGTAATTGATGTCACTTCTGATGGTCCGAGTTTCACATCAGCAACCTGTTCCAATAAAATCGGAATCCCATTCTTGTTACCAATTATGGTCTTGCGAATTTCGTCTATATTTTTATACTCACCAACTACACGAAGGGTATAGACCTTTGTCCCTGATTCTACTTTGCCTAATGGGAAATTTATATTCTGGGCGCGCAGGATATTGAGAACTTGCTCTGGATTGATACCCAGGCTGATGAATTTTTCATAATCAAACAGAATCTGGACCTCAGTGAGAACACCACTCTCAACAAAGGAGGCAGCAACACCACCCACCCTCTGCAATCGATCCGCAATATCATCACCAATCCGGTCGAGTTCCAGCGGGTCAATATTCCCTCTGATACTATACATAACGACCGGCTGCTGTGATACATCAAATTTAAATATCATCGGTTGATTGGCATCCTGGGGTAGATAGGGTAAAATCAAGCCAAGCCTGTCCCGAACATCGTTTGCAGCCGCATCCAAATCCGTTCCCCAGGTGAATTGTAGCATAATCATAGAGGAGTTTTCTGAAGAGGTGGAGGTGATTTTATCAATATTATTGAGTGTCCCCAGTATCTTTTCAAAGGGCTGGGTTATCTGGGTCTCAACCTCTTGAGGACCTGCACCCTGATAATTAGTCATCACCACCATCATCGGCAGGGTAATATTCGGGAATAAGTCTACGGGTAGTTTCGTAATAGAAATAATACCAAAGACAATCAACCCTAAAAATACCATTGAAATTGCAAGGGGTCTTTTTACTGAAACCTCGGTGATTTTCATCTTTCCCTCACAATTGGAATGACCTTCTCACCACCCGCAAGCCTCTGCTGACCAAGGACGACCACATATTCATTTTCACTCAACCCTTCGGTAATCTCAATCAGTTCATCACCAATGAGTCCAATCTTTATGGGTCTGCGTTCGGCTGTGCTGTCTCTGTTTACTACAAACACTGAGTTATCAATGAGTGCATCCTTAGAAATGGCAACCACTCCTTTCTTCTCACTCAATTTGATTGATACCCTGGCGGTCATCCCGGGCTTCAAATTTATACCCGGATTCTGAATAACCCCTTTAACCGCGACGGTCTTGGTGAGTGGGTCAACGACCGGGCTGATCTCGGTTATATACCCATTAAATGCCCTTTCTGATACTGCATCAACACTTATATTTACCGGCATATTCAAACGAAAGTATTGCGCCTCTATCTCCGGAACATTGAAACTCACCTTTATCCGTGATGCATCAACAATCATTGCCACAGGAACCTGGGGTGCAACAGTTGAACCGATATCAACCAAGATTTTGGCAACGGTGCCACTGATCGGTGCAGTGACATAAGATTCTTCAAAATCAAAACCCACGGTTTCATTTTTAATACCGATTATCTTTTCACCCTTCTGAACATAAGAACCTTCTTTCACAAAGAGTTTTGTCACCCTGCCCATCCCTTCAGGAAATACCTGGACGGTTTTATCCGCAGTGAGCGTTCCGATGAGCGTATTTGTCTTCTGGACATCACCCTTTTTCACTAAAATTATCTCAACCGAAGGTGGAATCCTTTCCATTTTACCAATGGACTGTTTCTTCACGAGCGTCAATCTCAACACAATACCAATGACCAACACTATAATAATAATTGTGATAATTTTTTTCATTTATAACCTCCTTATTTATTAAACTCCTGAAAATTTAAAACAATATAATCCATAATCTCCTGATTTTCTCACATCCCGCTCTACTATTCATAGCCCACTGCCTTTATTAAATCGGCCCGGGCACTCAAATAATCCTTCAGGGCATTCAAATAATTTATCTTTGCCTGCATTGTTGCCAGTTGTGAATCAAGATATTCAAGATTTGTAGCAAGCCCATTCTTGTATCTTGTCTCCATAATGTTGAGTGCCTGCCCGGCCTGGTTCACATTTTCTTTTGCCGCGGCGATTGCCTCCTTGGCTGCAATGAGGTTGAAGTATGCCTGCTTCACCTCAAGGATAATCCCTTTCGTGAGATTTTCATAGGCGAGTTCTACCTCTTTTAACTGTAAAGTTGACTTGTTATATTCGTATAAGTTTTTATATCCGCTGAAGATGGGAAACTGAAATCCCACATTGAAGGTGAGGTTTGAACCCCAGTCATTGCCACCAAAACTGAATGGTTTTTTACGGTCATAACTAACACCCGCAACAATGGTCGGTAGGTTTGCACGTGCCTTGATTGATTTTGCAATTCTGCTCAATTTTTCAATCTTATCAAGATTTTTCAATTCAACACGATTGTTTAATGCCTCCTGTTTCAGGGTTTCAAGTTCATAATCAGTTTCAATTATCTCAAGCGAATCGGTTAATTTGAATTCATTATCCTGGGGTAACCCCAAGAGCATCTTAAAACCTTCGCGTGCCAGGCGCAAGCCATTTTCTGCTTCTATTAATCTTGGTTTCAAATTTGCCACCTGGACCTGGGAACGGAGCAGGTCAAACTGTGAGACAAGCCCAGCCTCATATCGTTTGCGCACTGCCTCCTCATGCCTCTTCAACTGCTCCATACTCTCCTTTGTCAATTCTACCATCTTTTCAAGGACAAGCAACCCATAATATGATTTGATGACCGAACAGCGCACCTCCTGCCTTTTTCTGGTTAACTTCAATTCTGATATATCACGATTTATCCCCGCAATACGGTAGGCATCATATATCTTACCCCAGGCGAATAAGACCTGTTGTAACGAAACCTGAAAATTATAGTTCTCATGCTGTCCCATCGGGATGAACATTGAATCAAGTTGAAAAACAGGTAAATCGCTCAAATAAGCATAATAACCACTTGCCGAGATTGATGGATAGAATGCAGAACGGGCAATGCCAATATCGGCTACCGATTTATTCAAATCAATTGCAAGTTGTTTTATCTCCGCATTGTTATTATATGCAAACTCAAGGGCATCATTCAATGAAAAATTAACTGTGTCCTGGATACTCAAAAAAATCAAAAGAAGACATTGTAGCATAGAACCCCCTTATAATTAAATTCCAAACTTTCCAAAATTGATTTCTATCATGGTAAAAAGAATTTCATACCAAAGCCATTGACAAAGAATTTTTCGTCTTTATCAAAGTAGCCGTATTTGTAGATATTGGAACTCGTGAGATAATGGTATTGTAGATGGGAAAATAACGCGAGATTGTTTAAGGGCTTGAACTGAAACTCCAATCCCCCGGTAAAACCAAGGTCCTTCTCATCCATCTTATCACCAGTCGGCAGGATAATCACCTGGTCATTATAAAGACCCTGCCATAGATACCAGCCAAAGCCGGTCTTTAAGTTCATTTGTATCAAAGCAGTCTTCAAAAATGGCAAGAGATTGTAGGTAATGGTTAATGTCAGGGGGGTGTATTTATATGCATAGGGTCCCTGTTCGGGTGGTGCATCATAGCGCACCACCGCACCGGATAATTCAACGCCCAGTTTGGGGATGATATTTGCAACACCCATCTGGATACCCCACTGGTACTTGCCTTTTGCCTCCTCTTCACTATCCTGAAAAAGGAGATAATTGGAATAAGCAGGTCCAATAAAGACCTGTCTTGCATCCGCACGGGGATTCAATATCCCGGAAATGAGTATTATTGATATAAGGTTCATCTCCGCTCCTTTCTGTTTTTTAAACCGTCAAAAAATAAACTAAGTATTTCAGCGCTTGATGCTATCTTTTCTGAAGTAAAAAGATTTAATAATAGCGGCGCCCTCATAATATTGAGAAAACTGATTGCTGCAATCTTGGGATTAATATTGCGAAATTCGCCGTTTTTTATTCCTTCGTCTATGATATTAGCGACAGCAGAGATTATCTCACAGATTATCGGAAAGACCCTCTTCTTTATTTCCTTCATTATCTTCAATGCCTGATTGATATTTTCCATTGATATCACCGGAAAAAATTTGTGAAATTCAACTGAATGGCTAAACCAGTCTTCCGCAATATGAGTTAACTTTTTGACACTACTTATATTCTCTTTACTTATCTTTTTTAAATCTGCAAGCGCGGAATTGAGCTGTTCTTCAATACAATTAATATATATGTCTGATTTGTCGCGGAAATATAGGTAAATTGTGCCCTTGGCAACCTTTGATGAGCGGGCAATATCATCAACGGTCGTCTTAAAAAAACCTTTGCGGGCAAATATATTAAGTGCCACTTCCAGAATTCTTTTCCGCATATCTTTCTTCATAACCTATTTTGACTCCTTTCTGTTAAAAAAAGTTTATAATGACTGACCAGTCAGTCATTATATATAAAAATTAGCGAATGTCAATAGTTCGATTTAGTTATTGGCTTGGAGTACTGCCAATAAAAGATTTTTTGCTAAACCTTTTTACGCCTATTGAATTTTTATAACTTTTTCTATTTTCCTAAAGTTGTGCTGTTTTATTTCTACAAGATACATTCCTGGTTTTATGTCACCGGCGTACCAGATAAAATTGTCTTTTCCATCTATTGATTCCCTGAGCCGCCCTGAAATATCAAAGATTTTAACTTTGGTAATTCCATTTCCTTTTATCCACAATTCTTTTTTAAACGGATTGGGTTTTATTTCAATTGTTGAATTAAAATCTGAACTGGCTTCGGTAATACTCAGCTGGGCAGAAGTCTCATTGCTCAGGCGCGATTCGACAAATGCCTTTATCTGGGCAGTAGCACAGTAATAATAAGTAATTCCCGGAACAACATTATAATCATTATAGGTTGTATCCGTAATTAATGTCGTATTAATCCTAGTATACGGACCCCCTGAAGTCTGGCTCCGATAGAGATTATATCCGGCAATATCGACTTCGTGGTTCTTATTCCACACAAGATTGATATGGTTAAATACAACAGCCGCATTTAAATTTTGTGGTGGCATAGGATGGAACCAGCCGGTATTCCACTGGTCATGATAATAAGCTCCCCAGTCCGTATAATAGCCACAATATGGAACACCCGAAATCGTCCAGAGATTGACTGTGCCATCGCTTGTTAAAAGGGCAATCTCAATATCTCCATCAAGGTCAACATCGCCCACTGAAGGGCTATTAACAATCGCCGCTGCGGTTGTGGGGATGGGCCAATCTGTAACCAAAGAACCATTACCCTCATAGGCATAAAAATTGCCAGGATTTGAGTTGTCCGCAACCAGAACCTCGCGCAATCCGTCATCATCAACATCAAAGACAACAGGTGAACATTCAAGCATATCACAGTTCACAGGCCAACCACTGACAGGGGTTCCATTATGGTGTCTGGCAAGGAGGTTGGGCGCACCTATGATATGCCCGCCCCCAAATATTTCTAAATCACCATCACCGTCAATATCACCCACTACCGGCATTGTATAAGTCTGGGGACCAGGAAAGGTCTGGGGCCAATTAGCAAAATTCGTGCCATCGTGGTGATAGATATTAACATAATTTACGCTGTTTGTATAATAAGAATGTAGTATTTCCAGATCACCATCATTATCCAAATCAGCAATGACCGGCTGGGCATAACTCATACCACCGGCAACATTGAGTTTGGGCCAGCCTGGTTCAGTATTACCATTCTGGTCCCATACATACACCGAACGATAAGATAGACAGACGATTTCAAAAAGACTATCATTATCTATATCCGCAACTGCGACTGAGGCAACTGCAAGATAATCTGTATTCTGAGGCCACCCTGGATAAACAGTTCCATTATGATGCCAGACATAGACATGGCCTGGTTGTCCTGACTGCATCTGCGCCATCAATATCTCTAAATCGCCATCACGGTCAAGGTCAAAAAGAACCGGTGCAATAAAACCAAGTACTCCATTGGCATTCTGTGGCCAGTTAGGAAAGACCGTCCCATCGTGATTATAAACATAGACATAACCATTACGTGCTGCAAAAACTATCTCCATATCGCCATTATTATCAATATCACCAACTGCAATCTTTGCCTGGACCATTCCACCAACAGTTACAGGCCAGCCAGGCATTAGATTACCCTGATAATCCCAGATATAGACTTGATTATTTGTGGATCCGACGATAATCTCTAAATCACCATCATTATTAATATCAGCAAGATTAACTCCACTTGGTGCATAATATGGACTTACTCCTACATTCTTTGGCCAATTCGGCATCTGCTGGGGTGGGGTATAGGTCTTAATCCAATTAGAATTTACTCCTTTTAATATAAGTGTATACTCATTGCCCTCAACATCTAATGTAACAGTTGGATCAGAAGGGTTTAATAACAAACTCATAATTATAAACATACCCATAACCACCTCCTTATGCCGGAGGGGGGATTTGAACCCCCACGCCCGAAGGCCTACGCCCCTCAAACGTATGTGTCTGCCAGTTCCACCACCCCGGCCTATAATAATAGATTAGAGATTTTTCAATACCTGTTTAATTTTATTCAATTTTTGATAGATGTCAATAATTTTTTGAGAATAGAGTTATAGGAATTATGGTTCTGTGTTGAAAGTTTTTAGGTGCAGCAAATCCAATTATTCCCGAATCCAAAGGTTGAAACCAGTTATCGGTTCATCAACTTACCATTGACATTATACAAATTTTATGTAAATTATGGTATATAAGTAAATATAAAATTTAACAGAATTCTTTCTACTTTGCCATAGAATTGTGCGACAAATTTTAAAGTAAAGAACATAACTCTGATAAATCATAAAAATATTCTATCTTTGAGAAAAAATTATAAATTCTAAAATCGGTATGAATAATACAGGCTAATACAGAATAATATTCAAAGGTCGGGAATGCATCATTTACCTCAATTCTTGGGATCATTTGCACTGGAGATGCGAGCATTGATACAGATATGAAAAACGGTGGGATAACTAAGATTCATATTGTTGACTTCAAGACAAATAATATCCTCGGAATAATCGCGACATATAAGGTCATCGTATATGGTGAATAACTCTTCATCACTTTTAATTGCTATCAAAAAGGGGGTGCAGATTGCACCCCCTTAAAGTTTAATAACCATTGAAACCTTGTATTTGCATTACAGTTATATTTGTGGAGTGCACTTTTCCTTAGGAACGATGCCATATTTGCTGGTTTCTTTTAAATAACGAATGTGTTCAATGTCTGCAGGGAGGTTCAATTCCTGAATCACATTCCGAACATCTCTTTCCAGTTGTTCACAGACAGGACAACCAGGACCCAATATCTATATTACAAGTCCAGTTTCTTCATCCTCAACCTTCTCACCACAAAATCTTTTGTATTCACATTAAAGTGCATTCTTAATAATCTTCTTCTACACTTGATGGGATTTAGTTCTGCTCTTTTGCCTTATGCAAGAGGGGATCCTTTAAGGCGTCTTCATCGCCAATCTGCGTCTGCTTTGCCCGTTGAAACATCTCATCCAGTCCGATCATTCCAACTCTATTTCCTTTGACTGTCATCTGTCTTATCTCTATAATAATCAAACACTCTCTTTATTACTAAAATAATCATAGATAATAGATATTCTAAAAAAGGATCAAAAAGATGCCAAAGGATTATATTCAAATCTCCTTGGGTTTGCAAGAATTTTCTGTGTTGGGAAAAGGATAATCAAGGGGTAGTTGTGGAAGTGATAAAGAGGAACTAAAGAACTACTTACAGGCAGTTCCTGAAGATAAGCGTCTTGATTTTTTTTGTTGTTTATATAATGAATACCAACATAAAGTTAGATAAGCGTATGGCTTACGGTTATCATAATTTTTCCAACCAGCATCTAAGGATTCTGGCTCTAAGTGCCTGAGGCAGACTAAAAAAGTACTTGACAGTTGCCAATTTATTAATAATATTAGCAAGATTGGTCTTTGAAAATTGCCTGTTAGGTACCTGTTCTTGGGTATGAAAGGGGGTGATAAAAATTTTAAAAATAACTTTCGGTATTCAGATAAAAATATAAAAGGGGAGGTTTATATGAAAACCTTTAGCATACTTCTATTGTTGGTGTTAATAATCCCGGGCTTTGGTTTAATAAGCCCTGATCTTAAAAATGTTACTGCCCGGGCAAAATCATCAGATTTTATTCCGATTGATATCGTCTTAAAGAAACAGATGGATTTGAACGAACTGACAAGGGCAGTTGAAGGATTACCAAAACCTGAAAGAAGGGCAAGGACTGCAGAAATCCTGCGTAATTATTCGTTGGAAACGCAGAAACCAATCCTTGAATATTTGGCGAAAATGGAAAAACAGAATAAAGTGAAGAATGTTGTGTCAATCTGGATTGTAAATGCGATCTACTGCGAAGCAACAAAGGATGTAATTTCCGAACTTGATAACAATCGGGATATTTTCTATATTGATTATGATTTAAAGCCCATTGAGATAGAAAAGCCAGAGCAATTCTCTGCACCTGCTGATAAGACATCAAAAGAAAGAGAGATTGCCTGGGGAGTGAGCAAAATTAATGCGCCAGCAGTATGGGCACTTGGTTATACTGGACAGGGTATTGTTGTCGGCATCATTGATACTGGTGTCAATTATAACCATGTTGACCTTGCCGACCATCTCTGGACTGATCCGAATTATCCTAACCATGGCTGGAATTTTGAATTGAATAATAATGACCCAATGGATGTACAAGGACATGGAACCCATTGTGCAGGGTCTGTCGCATCAGATGGCACCGCTGGCTCTCAATGTGGAGTTGCACCTGATGCCCAGATGCTTTGCTGTCGTGTGAGGACTGTGGCTGATACTACTGCGGAAAATCAAGTCTGGCAGGCAATGCAGTTTGTTGTTTCTCCACCACTTTCTCCCACCCATGGGGGTGATTTGATAACGATGTCTCTGGGCTGGCGTTATGTATGGAACCCAAGGGTCGCGTCCTGGCGCACTGCCTGTAATAATGTCGGTGCTGCAGGGATTGTAATGATTGTTGCTGCTGGTAATGAACGGGGTGTTGATCTACCACCCTATGCCTTAAGATGTCCGGGTAGTGTCCCTTCACCCTGGCGCCACCCACAGAACGGAGCAACCGGTGCATTGTCCAATGTAATTAGTATTGGCGCAACTGATATTAATGATGCTATAGCCTCTTTTTCTTCACCTGGGCCAGTGAGATGGGATACCGTTACGGGATACAATGACTATCCCTATCCACCCGGATTAACCAAACCCGATGTTTCAGCCCCGGGAGTAAATATCAAATCCTGCGCCTACAATAATAATACTGGTTATCTTGATGGGTGGAATGGTACTTCAATGGCAACACCCCATACCGCTGGAACCGTTGCATTGATGCTCCAGAAAAATCCATACCTCACAAGGGCAGAGATAGATAGTATTCTTGAAATGACCGCGGTTGATTTAGGAAATCCAGGCAAAGACAATGACTTTGGTGCAGGGAGAATTGATGCATTGGCAGCCGTCAATGCTACGCCTTTTCCAGGAACGCCTTTTACTCCAACCATCATTGCTCCATTTAATTACGCCAAATTTGGAACCCTTAACCCGGTATTCAAGTTCACAACTACCGATCCACAAAATGATATGGTGAAATACAGAATCTACTGGTCAACGGATACTGCATTTACAACCCAGGACAGTATTACAACCGGGCTCTATGCAAGTGGGGCAACTGCTATCTATACATTGCCTATTTCTTTAAATAATAATACCACCTACTGGTGGAAGGTTCGTGCTGCTGATTCGACCACCGGCGGAATGTGGTCTGCACCTACCGCCCGGAGGTCATTTACTATCAAAACTGATATACCATCCGGTACCTGCTCCTGGTTCCAGACTACCTATGCACAATTCTTGGGCTGCACATTCAATGGCACACAGGTTCAGGGTGATAGTGTTGTCCTTGTTCCGGTCGGTTATGTGGAAGACACACTCCTATTCGCCAATTTTGAATCGGGAATGCCTGCGGGCTGGACATGGGTTGATGGTAATAATGATGGAGTTAGATGGACCACTGGGACCACTTCTGATATAGGAACCTATACACCACCCAATTACGGCACAGCCTATGCATATTATTCAGATGACGATGCCGGTAGTGGTGTGATCAACTATAATGAGGAACTGATCTCACCGAAGATATATGTGCCCCCAACTGCGGCAAATCTAAGAATACAATATGGATATGGTCTCAGGGTTTATCAGACCGGTGAAAAACTCCGTGTAAAATTCCGTAAACGAACCGGCGGGACTTGGACCAGCTGGATTAACATTGCGGAATATACTACAAGTGTCAATGGTACTGCCAATATAGATTTGACCTCACAACTTCCTTGTGACTCTGTTCAGTTTGAATGGTTTTTCAGCGACAGCACTGCCTCATCACACTGGGGCTGGGCATGCGGAACAGACAATGTGATTGTTTCTCACTCCTATACCTATCAGAACAATTCAGGAGTGCTTTACGGTTCGCCAGTAGCCTTTTCAGATTTGTCCAAAACCTATCCCCGTACATTATGGGGTGATATTATCTGGCGTAAGGCTACGGGCGGGGATTCCATTGGTATCCAGGTTGAATACTACAATGGTTCCACCTGGCAATTAGTTCCTAATTCCATCATTCCTGGCAATTCAATAGGAAAATTCAGTCACAATGCACTTGATACAGTAAAATTAAATTTAATGACCGATACCGTGACATATAACACAATTAGATTAAAAGGTCTGTTCTATCGCATTACAAAATCACCGAACAATCCTGCACTGCTCGATTGGGAAGTTGGCAACCTTTCAAGTTATGTTGGAATCTTTGAATCTAATAATAAATCAGATCTATCGCATCTCACTTTCTCTCAAAATCCATTTACTGGAAAATTACACATATATTATCAACTACCCGAAAATCAATCATCAGCAACAATGAAGATCTTTGATGCAACAGGTAGGCTTGTTAGAAAATGGAATTACAATGATCTCAATCGCAAGACATTGATTGTCTGGAATGGAAATGATAGTGAAGGACGTAAACTACCTGCCGGTGTCTATTTTGTCCAAATTGAGACCGATAATAATAAGGTAGTTAAAAAGGTAATAATGCTAAAATAGGAGTAGTTCTCCGCAGGCATGATTAATGGGGTAGCAGTTAATTGCTACCCCTTATTTTTTATATCGTTTGTTCTTGACTCTGAGTAAAATTTTTATATAATTATTGTCTGGATTATGTTTGATATTAATTATCAAAAATATGTGCGTGAGATATGTTTAACATATAAATGCTTGGGGTTTTATTCTGACAATTAATTTTAATCGGGAGGTTGAATAATGGGAAAAACATTGGCTGAAAAGATTTTATCAGAAAAAAGCGGTCAGGATGCTTATGCCGGCCAGATTGTAATTGCTGAGGTAGATGTGGCTGCATTCCAAGATGGAACCGGTCCCCTCGGAGTGCGCCAGATCCAGAAACTCAAAATTAGCAAAGTCCGCGCACCGAAGTCGATTATTTTTATTGACCATGCCGCTCCTTCACCACGTAAAGAGTTATCAAATGATCATATGCTATTACGAGAATTCTGCGCAAATTCTGGGGCAATCCTTTCGGAAGTAGGTGATGGCGTTATCCATCAAAGGCTTGTTGAATCTTATGCCAAACCCGGTGATGTTGTGATTGGTGCAGATTCCCATTCTTGCACTTCGGGTGCCCTGGGCGCCTTTGCCACAGGTATGGGTTCAACCGATGTGGCAATAGGAATGGCGATGGGTAGAACCTGGTTCAAGGTTCCCGAGACATTCAGAATCGAAGTAAAGGGGAAGTTCCAGCCCGGAGTTGGAGCAAAGGATTTAATTTTATATCTTATTGGGATGATCGGGGCAGATGGTGCCACCTATAAGGCACTGGAATTTGGCGGCGAGGCAATTGACAATATGTCTATGGAATCAAGGTTCACACTATCAAATATGGCGGTTGAAGCGGGTGCAAAGACAGGACTTATAGCTTCCGATAGAATAACCCGTGAATATCTAAAAAGGATGGGCAGATTAAAGGATTGGCGCCCACTCGCACCTGATAAGGATGCAAAATACGAGCGGGTAATTGAGATAGATGCTTATAAACTTGAACCGCAGGTTGCCTGCCCACATACGGTGGACAATACCAAACCGGTTAAAGAACTGAAGGGAACAAAGATTCATCAGGTATTCCTCGGTACCTGCACGAACGGCCGGATTGAAGATTTAAAGATCGCAGCAAACATTCTGAAAGGTAAAAAGGTCGCACCTGGGGTGAGATTGATCGTTGTGCCGGCATCAAGAATGGTCTTCCTTGAAGCAATGAAACTCGGTCTTCTTGATGTATTTGTCAGGGCAGGTGGAATAATCCTCGGTCCTGGTTGTGGACCCTGTGTTGGTGTCCATGAAGGCATACTCGGCGATGGTGAAGTATGCCTTTCAACTGCTAACCGTAATTTTAAAGGAAGGATGGGTAATCCTGAAGGTTTTATTTATCTATCTTCTCCAGCAACTGCAGCATATTCCGCAATAAAAGGTGTTATCAGCGACCCAAGAGAGATTTTAAAAAAGAAAAAAACAAAAAGAAAGGAGTAATATATGGATATAATTAAATTAAAATTAAAAGAAAAAATTCCGGTATGGCGCGATGAAATAAGAAGTTTAGTAAAAGAATATGGAGATAAAGTTATATCTGAAGTAACCGTGAGCCAGGCTTACGGTGGAATGCGGGGTGTAAAGGCATTGATTTGCGATACCTCTGAAGTTCCCCCTGATAAAGGATTGATAATAAGGGAAATCCCTATCGCACAATTAAAGAATAAATTGCCCGAAGAGGTCCTTTATCTCCTTATCATCGGTGGTCTTCCAGACAAAGAAGCCACCGAGGAAGTGAAAAAGGATTTAAAAAGGCGCTCAAAGGTTCCTGATTATGTATGGGATGTTCTAAAGGCAATGCCAAAGGATTCCCATCCGATGGCGATGTTCAGTCTCGCAATACTGGCAATGGAAAGGGATTCTTTATTCAGAAAGAAATATACCGAGGGAATGAAAAAAGAAGAATACTGGGAATGGACTCTTGAAGATTCATTGAATCTGATTGCCAAACTCCCAGCAATTGCGGCGGGCATATATCGTATGCGATTCAACAAAGGGCCACTTATTGATTCTGATCCGAATCTTGACTGGGCCGGTGATTATGCACACATGCTCGGAATACCAGACCCGACCGGTGAATTCAAGAATTTAATGAGACTTTACATGGTTTTGCATTCAGACCATGAAAGTGGCAATGTCAGTGCCCATACCTGCCATTGCGTTGGTTCTGCACTTTCAGACCCGTATTATGCGGTCTCTGCAGGTCTGAATGGACTTGCCGGTCCGCTCCATGGGCTTGCAAACCAGGAGTGTCTTGCCTGGATTATTAAGGTAAGAGAAAAGTTTGGTGGTGTCCCGAGCGACCAGGATTTAAGACAGTTTGCCTGGGATACCCTGAATTCGGGACAGGTGATCCCTGGTTATGGGCATGCAGTATTGAGGATTACCGACCCAAGATTTGATGCATTCCATGAATTTGGTGCAAGGGTCTGCCCGGATGATGAACTATATCAGATTGTTGCCAAGGTATTTAAGGTAGTTCCCCAAGTTTTAAAAGAACATGGCAAGGTAAAAGACCCCTGGCCCAATGTTGATGCTGCATCCGGATGTCTTCTTTATCATTTTGGTCTTAAGGAATTTGAATATTATACTGTCCTCTTTGGCGTATCAAGGGCAATGGGTATGTGTGCACAGTTGATTGTAAGTCGAGCACTTGGTGAAGCAATTGAGAGACCAAAATCGGTCACCACAAAATGGGTTAAGGAGACGGTAAAAAAAGGATAATGGAGGAGCCGATGGTTTTAAAAGGAAAGGCGTGGAAATTCGGCGATGATATATCAACAGATTTAATCTGTCCGGGACGCTATTTTCACCTTCGGTCAAATCTTGAAGAACTTGCAAAGCATGTCCTTGAAGATGCAGATCCCCAGTTCGTTCAAAAAATGTCCAAGGGAGATTTTGTCGTCGCGGGGAATAATTTTGGTCTAGGGAGTTCAAGGGAGCACGCTCCGACAATAATTAAGATTGCGGGTGTAAGTGCTGTTCTGGCAAAATCATTCGCACGAATCTTTTATCGGAATGCAATCAATATCGGCTTGCCCCTTGTAGAATGTGATACGGATAAGATTGATAATGGTGATGAACTTGAAGTAGATCTTCAAAAAGGTTCGGTTAAGAATTTAACCAAAAATATCGAGTTAAAAGTTCATCCACTACCAAAGGCAATGATAAATATTCTCAATGATGGTGGACTATTAACCCACATTGAGAAACACGGAGATTTTAAACTGGATTAAAAGGAGTTATAAATGGCAAAAAAGACAAAAAAAACAAAAAAGAAACCTGCAACCTCCAAAAAGGTTGTTAAAAAAGTAAAAAAGGCTGAGAAAATAGTATATCCCCGTTCCGTTGTAAAGGCAATGGAACACTTTGGGGGAATATTGGTTAAACAACTCAAAAGAATCCAGGCAATAAAAAAAGAGGAAGACTGGATTGATTATGCAAAAGTAAAACCGATAATAATAGGGGTAATCGGTGGCGATGGGATTGGTCCTTATATCACCGGTGAGGCGCAACGTGTTCTTGAGCATTTATTAAAAGACGAAGTGGAAAAAGGAAAGATTGAATTCAGGGTAATTGAAGGCTGCACCATTGAACGCCGCGCTGAAGTGATGAAGGCAATTCCTGATGAAGTTCTGGAAGAAATTAGAAAGTGCCATGTCCTTCTGAAGGGACCTACAACAACCCCCAAAAAAGGCGACCCCTGGCCCAATATTGAGAGTGCTAATGTCGCAATCAGAAAAGAACTTGATCTTTTTGCCAATGTCCGACCTGTGCGTGTTCCATCCCAGGGTATTGATTGGATATTCTTCCGTGAAAATACTGAGGATGTGTATGCACTCGGACCATTCGGTATTGAGGTAACACCGGATTTAGCGATAGATTTCAAAATGATTACCAAACCTGGAAGTGATAGAATAATCAGGCTCGCATTTGAGCATGCCAAAAGAAATAATAAAACACGGGTTACCGCAGTAACCAAGGCAAATGTTGTAAAGACAACGGATGGGCTTTTCTTAAAAACATTCTATGAGATTGCCAAGGAATATCCCGAAATTAATGCCGATGATTGGTTCATTGATATTATGACGGCAAAACTTGTTGATACAAAAAGACGGACCGAATTCCAGGTACTCGTGTTGCCAAATCTCTATGGTGATATACTAACTGATGAGGCAGCGGAGTTCCAGGGTGGTGTTGGCACTGCAGGGAGTGCAAATATTGGTAAACGATATGCAATGTTTGAAGCAATCCATGGCAGTGCACCGAGAATGGTTACTGAAGGAAGAACCCAGTATGCAGACCCAAGCAGTGTGATACGTGCTGGTGCAATGCTCTTAAATCACATTGGCTATGTAGAACTGGGAAGAAAATTAGAAATGGCACTTGATATCTGTGGACAGTTTGAAAAGAGATTGATAATGACCGGAAGGGCAACCGGTGCCACCGGTAGAGAATTTTGCGATTACATTCTTGAAACAATGGCTGATCCCAATCTTGAAAATCGCTGGGATGAATATCAGAAGAAAGCAATGGGCGGTTAATGGTTAAGATGCGAATTTAAAAGGGGCTGGGAATCAGCCCCTTTTTATTTTTATAAAAAAACTCTTTTTTATCCCATACCAGAATCTCGTGATTTGTTTTATTTTATCAATCTGTTTTAGAACCGCATCTCTACCTTTCTGAATCATATCTTCCATGATGGTAAAATCAGCCCAATGAAATTCTTTTACATCAGGGTTGATAACACAGTCGGCAAGCCTTAAAATTCTTTTATCAAGATGATATTTCATAAAAGACAGCGCCCGCTGGGTGATGAGAAAACCCGTATCAGGTGCCTTGTCAAATTTAGGCAGGTCTCCGAGATATACTGCAATAATTATCTTCGCACCCATTTCCATCAATGGCTCTATTGGAATATTATTTATCGTTCCTCCATCAATCAAAATTCCATCGCCATTGTATAATGGAGGAAAAACACCGGGAATTGCGCAACTTGCCCATACCGCCTTGTAAAGTAGCCCTGCATTGAATACTATTTCTCTTCCTGAAATGACATCAAGACTATTGCAAACGAAAGGAATCTTTAAATCATTAAATGTCTTTTCACCAAAGATCTGTTTCATTAATCTCTCGGTTGCCTCCATTTTAAGAATTGATTTTTTAAAGAGCAGTGTTCCATAATAATATTTTTCAAATAATTTTTTCTTAAAGGTTTCAAATTTACTGGCACCAATTGTATAAAATTTATCAAGTTCAAGGCTTTTAAATTCCTCAGATTCAATGATACTTTTAGTAATTGCTCGTAAATTTTTAGCGCTTCCCTGCAGACAATAGATAGCACCAACAATTGCACCAATTGATGTTCCGGCAACATATTCTAATCTTATGCCATTTTCTTCAAGGGCTTCAAGCACGCCAATATGGGCAAGCCCTTTGGCACCGCCACCACCTAAGGCAATTCCTGATTTCATATTATCTCCTGTTACAAATATTACAAAAATAAAAAGAATTATGAATTAGAATTTAATAAGAAAAAATAGAATATTAAATTATTGAACCCGATTTTATCCATTTAATTTTCATTTTACACGAATCAACTCCAGGAGAAATAATACAATTTTTACCGATAATAATTTTCCCGGGAATAATCGCATTTTTGCCGATTACCGTGATGCCGGTTGATAAATTCGCACCTAAAATTTTGTTGGGTAAAGATTCTCCATAACCAATATATGTCTTTTTACCAATCGTAACATTCTTATCAATTATTGCCTTTAATAACACAGCATCCCTTTTTATAATTGTATTATGGAAAACAACGGAGTTAATAACCCTGGCACCCTCCTCAACGATTACACCCGGTGACAAAATTGAATTTTCAACTATACCGTAAATTATACAACCTGAAGAAATGAGCGAATTAGAAACCTTTGAGCATCTACCCATATAGGCAGATGGTTTTGCACCAATCTCACCACGCACAAAAAGATTGGTTCTTATATTCCAGTCTTCGATATTCAATCCCGAATCTTTTCTTAGTAAATCCATATTACAATTCCAGTAGGCATCGATAGTTCCCACATCACGCCAGTAGCCATTGAATTCATAGCCAAAGACCTTTAATCTTTTTTTTAGAATTAATGGAATAACATCTTTTGCAAAGTCGACCCCACCCTTCAGGGCGGATTCCTGTAAAACATTTTTTAATATTTTTGTATTGAATATGTAAATACCCATTGAGGCAAGATTTGATTTTGGTTTTTTAGGTTTCTCCACCCATTCAATTATACGACCATTTTTATCTAATCTTGCTATACCAAAATGGTGCGCCTGTTCAAAAGGCACACGTATCAAACTAATTGTGACATCTGCTCGTTTTTTCTGGTGATATTCTTTCAATTCATTATAGTCCATATAATAGATATGATCTCCAGAAAGTATCAATACTATCTCTGGAGAAAAGTCATCAATAAAACTTAGATTCTGGTAAACTGCATCGGATGTCCCTTTGTACCAATCCGAAACCTCCTCTCCAGTCTTAGGTGGTAAAATCTCAACAAGCCTTGTCTTTCCGAATAGATCCCAGGGCCTGCCATTATCAATATGTTCCATTAAAGATAATGGTTTATATTGAGTGAGAACACCAACAACATCGATATTAGAATTAGCAACATTACTCATTGTAAAATCAATTATTCTGTAAATACCACCGAATGGAATCGCAGGTTTGGCACGCAGGCGGGCGAGTATGCTTAAACGCGAACCAAC
The DNA here is from genome assembly GCA_965649105.1 of Caldifarciminota bacterium. GTDB lineage: Bacteria > Hydrothermota > Tepidihabitantia > SM23-42 > JAOAFX01 > JAOAFX01. The sequence continues at coordinate 12,805 of CBFGJP010000019.1, read as the reverse complement.
GCCGCCTGCAAGGAGTAAAGCGATAAGTTCTTTTTTCATCGCAGTGTACTTCCCGGTTCAACTAATGTTTCTTTTATATCTTTATCGGCATAAATGACGGTGTTTGCACCAATTCGTACTTTGGGAGCAATCTTTACACCTTTTCCTATTATTGTAAGACCGGTGTTGAGCAATTCTTTATATTCATTTGACGGAATACCTTCGCCAAAAAGTCCAATTTCTACATTTTCTCCAATTTCGCAACCTTTATCACAGATAACCTTTTTTAATCGGGCACTATTTTTTATGATATTGTTATGGAGTATGACCGAATCGATTACTTCCGCATTCTCCTTTACTATTACTCCCGGCGAAAGTATTGAATTTATAACCGTTCCCTTTATCACGCAGCCATCCCCAATATAGGAATGCAGTACCTTTCCCTCTATGCGCGCAGGTACACGGTCCTTCATTGCACAGCCTTCTATAAGATTCGTGCATACCTGCCATTTAGATAATTTAATTCTACCCTCAAGAAACTCCATATTTGTTTTGTAATACATATCAATCGTCCGTGCATAGGACCAGTAATCATATGATTTATATCCATAAATTGCACAGCGTTTAGGCAAATGAGCAATTATATCTCGGCCGAACTCATGAGAATCAGCGCGGGCATTATCTTTCAGCAAATCGAAGAGTAGTTCTTTTCGAAAAATGTAAATCGTCATTGATGCCCAGTCAGAAACTGGTTTTTCCGGTTTCTCCTGATAATCAACGAGCCTTCCATTCTTTTCGATAACGCCGTAACCAAACCACGGATACCTACTGCATATCTTTGTAAAACAGACCGTGACTTCCGCCTTTTTTCTTTTGTGAAAAGCAAAGACTTTTCTGTAATCCATATGATATATATGATCTGCTGAAGCAATAAGCACATATTCGGGATTAAATTCCTCAATAAAAGACATATTCTGATAAACCGCATCTGCCGTGCCTCGATACCAATCAGATTCCTTAAGTCCTTTGTACGGTGGCAGCATACGTATGCCCCGTTTTCTACCTATAAAATCCCAGTGCTCACCATTGCCAATATGACGCATAAGACTGTATGGTCTGAATTGTGATAAAACACCTACATTGTCAATTTTTGAATGCATCATATTGCTTAAAACAAAATCAATGAAGCGATAAATTCCAAAAACGGGAACTGCTGCCTTGGGTCTTTTTTCAGTCAGGGTGAGTAATTCATCGACCCTACCACCAGCAAGGATCATTCCTACAATGTCACTCATTGGGAACGCTTATTTTATGTCAAAAGCAAAATATCTATTTCAATCAATAATTATATCTCTGGAATCTATATAATTCAGCGGATTTACCTTTATCCCAGCGACAATGACTTCGTAATGTAAATGAGGGCAAATTGCCCTCCCAGTTCCTCCCACTCGAGCAATTATCTGCCCCCTCTTTACCATTTCACCCTCTTTAACCAAAATCTTTGAAAGATGAGCATACCTTGTTACAAATCCATACCCATGATCAATATCTACAACATATCCATAACCCATATTCCAATCAGCAAAAATTACAATCCCATCACCCGTAGCATATACCGGGGTTCCCTTGGAGGCACTAAAATCTACTCCTTCATGCATGCGTACATCTTTTTCAAATGGGTCAACACGATAACCAAAACCAGAACTGACTTCTGCTCCGGGCACCGGGCATAGTGAAGGGATATGACGCCAGAGATCAAAATTCTGGAATATTTTCTGCTCAAGTTCGCGGATACTCATTTCTCTCAATTTGGCTTGCCCTTTTAATATATTGATAGATTCATATAAATTTTCAATGAGTTTTGCATTGTAGATCGAAAGATTTGTTGTCCCTTTTGAAATATCGCTACCCCCGATACCCATTGACCAAACATCAGGATGTATTGAAGCAATTTGGAGAAAATTGCGTTGTTTATTATCAATAGCAATTTGGTCATTTAAAATCTCTTTTAATTCAGTAATGCGATTTTTTAATTCCTCAATCCTTTTTGAAAATTCTCTGTACTGTTCCTCCGCAATGTGTTGTTTGATTTCCGAAATAGATACCTTTGTGTTATGGATAAAAAGGATGATGGAACTTATTGTAATTATGCCAAAAAAAATAAAAATTGAAACTAAAACACGTCCGGACACAGAAATGTTTCTTAGAAAATTATTCCGGCCGATAAGAATTATCGTAAAACCCTGATGCATGATGGTATAATTATAATCATATATCTCTATATGTCAAGTTGATATTTTCGTGGATTCTCTACCCTTTTAAGTGCACTCGATGGATTGGGATTTGAAAGTTTTCTCAAAGCCTCTCCCTTAATCCGATAATAAGTGTTGGGGAGCAAAGACAACTAAGCGGAATTAGTGAAATTTTTGATACGATTACTTGACGGAGCAATTTTTATGGATATAATAATATTTATGAGAAAAATCTTGATTCTTGGTGCCACAGGTCTTGTTGGTCAAGAGGTTCTAAAGATTTTAGAACAACGGAACTTTCCGGTGGGTGAACTTTTCCTTTTTGCATCGGAGAAAAGCGAAGGGACAACGGTGCTTTTTCGCAATCGTGAGTATGAGATTTCTTCTAATTATGAAGACTTTATCGGAAAGGTTGATATTGTTTTTGGCTGTCTTGATGAATCACTTTCTAAAGAAATCATTCCCAAATTTAAAGAAAAGAGTATAGTTATCGATAACTCCCCGGCATTCCGAATGGATCCAGAAGTTCCGCTGGTAATCCCAGAAATAAATCCTCATAAAATTAAAGAACATAAAGGCATCATTGCCAATCCCAACTGCTCTACGATTCAGATGCTCGTTCCCTTATACCCCCTACATAAGAAGACAAAGATTAAGCGTATATTTGTTGCTACCTATCAATCGGTTTCTGGATATGGTAAGGCGGCGGTAGAAGAATTGAAATTAGAAATTGAATACATCGCAATGGATCAATCTGTACCAAAATTCGAAGATAGTGTATTCCCGCATCAAATCGGGGCAAATATCATACCTCAGATTGGTAGATTTAATGAACTTGGTTATACAAGCGAAGAAATGAAGATGCTCAACGAAACGAGAAAGATATTTGATGACAATTCTATACTTGTAAGTCCGACCTGTGTTAGAATTCCGGTTTTTTATGGACATAGTGAGGCGGTCAGTGTAGAATTTGAAAATCCTATTTCGGTTGAAGAAGCGAAGGAAATTTTAAAGAATGCACCGGGTGTAATATTATGTGAAAATGATCAGGATTATCCGGTGCCGGTTCAAGTTGCCGGTAGGGATGAAGTCTTTGTTGGCCGTATCCGTAAGGACTTTGCCTTCGAGAATGGGTTAACAATGTGGATCGTTGCTGATAACATCAGGAAAGGAGCGGCACTAAATGTAGTACAGATTGCGGAGTTGCTATGATAAAAGGGGTCATATATGTGGTTTAAAAAGAAAATCCAGGCAAAGCCTGAAGAGAAATTAGAATTACCAGAAGGACTATGGGTAAAATGCGAGAGTTGTGGTGAAATTCTTTATAAAAGTGAACTTGAAAAGCGCATATGGATTTGTCCTAAATGTAATTTTCACTTCCGCATTGGTTCTCGTGATTATATTGCCCTTATTCTTGATGAAGGTAAAATTGAAGAGTTAGATGCAGGTATCGAGCCGCTTGATCCGCTTGATTTTCCCGATTACAAAAAAAAACTGAAATCCGCGCAGCAAAATACAAAGCTTAAAGATGGGCTGGTATATGGAAGGGCGAAGATAGGTGGAATACCGGTTATTTTTGCAACAATGGATTTTGCCTTTATGGGTGGCAGCATGGGCTCAGTGGTGGGTGAAAAGGTAGCACGGGCAATAAGACTTGCACGTGCCGAGAAAAAACCCTTAATAATCATCTCCACCTCTGGCGGCGCGCGCATGCAAGAAGGGATTTTTTCCTTGATGCAACTATCCAAGACATCGGCAGAACTTGCCCTGCTGGCAAAAGAAGGGGTTCCTTATATTTCAATCCTTACCCACCCCACAATGGCCGGTGTTATGGCATCCTATGCATCCCTTGGTGATATAATTATTGCCGAGCCCGGTGCACTAATTGGATTCACGGGTCCAAGAGTCATTGAACAAACGATTGGTGAAAAATTACCTACAGGATTCCAGCGTTCAGAGTTTATGCTGGAACATGGGATGATCGACCTCCTTTTATCCAGAACAGATTTAAGAAACACGCTTATAAGATTATTAAAAA
>CBFGJP010000019.1:0-8437 GCA_965649105.1 Caldifarciminota bacterium | reverse complement strand
CCAGGATTCCAGCGTTCAGAGTTTATGCTGGAACATGGGATGATCGACCTCCTTTTATCCAGAACAGATTTAAGAAACACGCTTATAAGATTATTAAAAATTATTTGTAAAGTTCAGTGATACAGTTCTGAGTATAAAAATTATCTTTTATAAAAATGGCTGAATTGAGGTTGGAAAATGTTTCGAAGGTCTATGAAAAAGATATTATTGCTGTTCAGAAAATTAATTTCAAGGTAAATGACCGGGAATTTGCTGTATTACTTGGTCCTTCAGGTTGCGGTAAAACAACCATATTGAGATTGATCGCCGGTTTGGAAGATATAACAGAAGGCATGATATTTATTGATAATATTTGCGTAAACAATATTAGTCCGGATAAAAGAGATATTGCGATGGTATTTCAAAATTATGCACTCTATCCGCATATGACGGTTTTTGAAAATATGGCCTTCGGTTTGCGTGTAAGAAAAATACCGAAATCAGAAATTGAACAGAGGGTTTTAAAGACAGCCGATCTTCTTGGACTAAAAGAATTTCTAAATAGAAAACCAAAACAATTATCGGGTGGTCAGCGCCAGCGGGTTGCACTCGGTAGGGCAATTGTCCGAAATCCGAAATTATTCCTTTTTGATGAGCCACTTTCTAATCTTGATGCTAAATTAAGGGTGCAAATGCGTGGGGAATTATCAAAGTTGCACAAAACTATAAATGCCACTATTGTTTATGTCACACATGACCAGATCGAAGCAATGACACTCGGCGAGAAGGTAATCGTAATGAACGACGGAAAGATTCAGCAGATAAGCGACCCATTGACTCTTTATAAAAACCCTGCAAACAAATTTGTTGCCGGATTCATTGGTACTCCGCCCATGAATTTTATACGTGGGATAATCAAAAAAGAATCAAACGAAATTAAATTTATAAATCAGGATATAATAATTAAACTCAATCCCGATTTTGAAAGATTTGCCAATCGTGAGGTCATAATTGGCATAAGGCCAAGCGATTTTACCGAAGCAGCAGGGATTGAATTCAAAATCAAAGTTGAAATCATTGAACCAATAGGCGAAGAAACATATATCTATGGAAAGATAAATAAAACCCCCATCCACGCCAAGGTACCCCCAACATACCAGCCGAGTATTGACGAACTATTAACTCTGAAAGTGCCTTCCGAAAAAATCTATTTATTTGATGCCCAGACTGAAGATGCCCTCAGATAAAAAGAAAAAATCACACCGTCTGCGCTGGACTATAATTATAATTTTCTCGATCCTTGCTGGCTTTTCACTCGGCCTTTACATACAGATTATCCATGACCTTCCACCCACCGAAGCGATATCTTTTTATTCGCCACCAGTTTCAACCAAGGTGTATGATGACCAAGATAGTTTGTTTACCGAATTCTTTATTGAACGAAGAGAATTAGCAAATTTAACGGAGATGCCAGATTATCTAAAAAAAGGTTTTATCTGCATTGAAGACAAGGCATTTTATAAACACTGGGGTGTCGACATTAAGGCAATATTCCGCGCTGTTATCCAGAACATACTTCATCTCAGTGCCGCTCAGGGATTTAGCACAATAACAATGCAACTGGCGCGAAATATGTTCCTCACCCAAGAAAAAACAATTCTCCGGAAATTAAAAGAAATTGTATTGGCCCTCAGAATTGAAAGAACATATACAAAAGACGAAATTCTCGAGCGCTATCTAAATCAGGTAAATTTTGGTCAGGGGAGATACGGGGTAGCAACTGCTGCACGTTACTATTTTAATAAGAATATTTCGGATTTGACCTTGAGTGAATCAGCCCTGCTTATTGCCCTTCCCAAATCACCAGAATATTTATCTCCTTATCGTCATCCAGAAAAGGCACGGGCACGAAGGAATCTTGTGTTGAAGCAGATGTTTAAGGATCACATTATCACTGAAGAAGAATATAATAAAGCAGTAAATGAACCATTGAATGTAGTAGAGCATAAAAAAAGATATTCAGTCGGTGAATATTTCATTGAGGAACTACGACGATATCTTGAATTAAAATATGGCGTAGAATTTCTTTATCGCAGTGGTGCAAGTGTCTACACAACAATCAATAGAAATATCCAGAAAGTTGCTGAAGAAGTGCTGGAAAAACATCTAAAGACAATTGAAAAAGATTATAAATTACAAATAACGAAAACCAAAGTTGATTCTACTGGCTTTCCTGACACACTAAATAACACACCCTATCTTCAGGGTGCCCTGATAATAGCTGACCACAGAAAAGGTGAAATCAAAGCAATGATCGGTGGTAGAGATTTTAGCCAGAGTAAATTCAACCGGGCAACGCAGGCAAAACGTCAGACCGGTAGTGCATTCAAGGTCTTTGTATTTCTCGTTGCACTTGATAATGGGTTCACGCCCGCGGACTTGGTCCTTGATCTGCCCATTGTTCTTGAAGTGGCAGGACCCGACAGTATTTATCGTCCAGCAAATTATGACCACAAATTTTTGGGCCCAATCACCATGCGAAAGGCTCTTGCCTTATCAAGAAATCTTGTTGCCGTACGATTGATTCGTATCGTGGGTCCTGACCTCGTCGTAAAGTATGCCTACGATTTAGGGATAAAATCAAAACTTTTACCGATAGTATCACTTGCTCTCGGTTCCTGTGAAGTAAGTCTTGCCGAACTGACGCAGGCATTCAGCACAATCGCCAATCTTGGTGAAGAAAAATCTTTAATAATGATTAGAAAAGTTGTTAATAAAGATGGCACCATCATTGAATTGAACAAACCATCAACCGAACGAAAGTTATCGGAACAGACATGTTATCTTATGGTGAACTTGATGCGTTCAGTTGTAGATGGAGGAACTGGATATGAAATAAGGAAATACTTTAAAGGTCCTGCCGCAGGGAAAACCGGGACTACTGATAATTACTCGGATGCTTGGTTTATTGGATTTACACCCCATTACACTGCTGGTGTCTGGGTTGGTTTTGATGATAACAAACCAATATTTAGGGGTGCAACCGGCGGAGTCGTTTCTGCCCCGATATGGGGTGAAATAATGTCACAAATTGATACTCTTATAACTGATAATTTTCCTGTTCCCGAGGGGATCGTGTGGTGTAAAATCTGTCCAAAATCAGGGTTACTGGCAAATGAATATTGTCCCGTACCCCATGAAGAACCTTTTGTTAAAGGCACAGAACCTAAAGAATTCTGTGATGTCCACACTTTCGAAACAAAAATCCAGGGTGAAGAAGAATTTGAAAAACTTGATCGCGAAGCGATTCAGGGTTATTAATCAATATTTTTTATTTTCCGCACGATAGCAATTGGTGTTTGCTGACTTGACTGTCCTAAAGGATTATCCCGAAAAACTTTTTTACAAAAATCATCATTTATTTTAGGTCCGGATTTACCAAGCACTGATACACCCAAGTCATTCGCATCAATTACCACAAAATCATACTGGAATCTTTCTTTTAATTGCCGGGCAACTTTATTCGGATTCTTCGGACCCAATTTTGCATATTCATTATATGGTGGCAATGTATAATGGCAGGGACCATCAATTGCTGCAACTGTCTTGCCCGCAATAATGTAAAATAAACCTCTTATGCCCAGCGGTTTGGTAATTGCAGAAACAAATGCTGCCAAGAGAATTCGCAAAATCCCGGCCTCACGAATTGCCAATTCCATTGTCCAGGGGCTACCCAGACCGATACCATAAGGTGATTTATGAACAAATTTTACAAGAAATTTTGCAAGCCAGGATGGTTTAATCTCTTTTATTGGGAATGCCCTGCCCTGGGTTATAGCAACTATACGTTCACTCAGAAAAACAATATCACCTTTTTTCAAATGCGGTAAAGCATATTGTTCAACAATTTTAAAAATATCATCCTTAGCATTAATGACATGAGTCTTGACCGGCAATCGTGCATACGCTACACCATCAGCATCGATTACCAGTTTCTTACCCTCATTAGGTTGCCAGTTTTCAGCAAAACTTTCCTTACTCATAATTATTCAGTTTACCCCCGGATTCTCAATCCGAGAATTATCGGATTGGCGGATCACCATTTTTTGAAACGCATCCTATCTGCATAATCTTCAAGAGCAGCCAAAATCTTCTTGATAAAGCTGTCTTTCAAAAAATAGACCCTGTTCTTCTTGAGCGTATCATAGCAGGCTAAATCAACCTGCCGCAAATTGCGTATTGCTTTCCGTGACAACCCAATTTGGTGTGCAAGTTCTAAAGGTTTCCTTTTACCCCGACATAATAATATTTGGCGTCTTCTCATTGCAACAAATTATACTGATTTTAATTTATCTGTCAATTTGAGAATTATCGGATTGAGGGATTGGAAGGTATGGAAATAGTCACTTGACGCCTTTGATTCAATATGAATAAACCGAAATGCAGAGAATGCTGGGCTAAAATTTGTTAGGACATATGATTCAATCTACAACTTTGAACCTACCCACACTGATGGCAATATTAATATGATCTTCAAAAAATATATACCACAATTTGAATATAAATATTGCCGATGTCAGAATATCGTCTTTTTTGTAATCTTTCTAATCTCTGTTTCGCGGAGATTTCTATCTTCAAGGATCGTATAACGCTGGGGACGCATTTTTTTTGCATACATAACAATTTTAATAAAATCTTCCAAATTAATCTTTAAACAAGATATCTTTACGGGAAATTTAATATCTTGATATAATCTTTTTACTGCTTTTAAATATGGATTTTTTTGGAGTGCCATGGTAAAAAGAGTTGCAATTCCAACCTGTTCCCCATGGAGAATATCTCGCCCGGGGGAGAGATAATCCATAGAATGGCTTATCTTGTGTTCACTACCACTTGCCGGTCTTGATGAACCAACAAGGCACATTGCCAGACCACTCTTGAGCAGGCCATCACACAGACATTTAAGAAATTTTTGGTTCTTAATATTCTTTGCCTTTACTTTTATAAGTTTCTTTGCCCCGGTCTCTGCAAGTCTTAATATTTCATTATTAATATTCTCTTTTTTTCTTTTCTGCGCCAGTCGGCAGTCAAAAACTGCCGAAAGGTTGGAGACCAAATCACCCACTCCTGCGCGTAAGTGTCTTATTGGTGCCTTTTTGATAATGTCGTAATCAATAATAATTCCGTATGGTGGATTGGTTAAATGGCTGATAGGGATGCCATCTTTATTGGTTATCACCGAAACCGGCGAGGCAATTCCATCATTAGATAGAATGGTTGGTATGCTGATAAATTTTATCCTGTTCTTTCCTGCGGAAATTTTTGCGACATCAAGAACCCGACCACCCCCAAAACCGATAATTAAATCAAATTTTTGTCCTTCAATTACATTATCAACCAATCTTACGGTCCGCTCATCACTTCTGGTGATAAATCTTTTTATCACAGAAATATTTTTCTGCTTCAGTGATTTTATGATACTTTTGCCGCCAATTTTAAATGTTACTTTATCACACAAGAAAAGAACTTTGTGATAACAGAGATTCTGTTCACATAAAATTTCATAAATATTCCTTATCAGATAATGCCCCCGAACGATGAATGCAGGCATTTTTGTTGGTTTTCGCCGGTCAACCGCTATTCTAATTCCTCTTTTCATTTCTTAAGATTACTGATATTTTACATCAAGTCAATATCTGCATAAATACATTCAAATGAAATCATCGGACATATGGTATCCACTTGAATTCCCCTTTTGTATACCTACGGTATACAAAAGGCATAAGTTTAGCATAATCAGAGAGAAAATCTTCCCATTTTGATAACATCCATTGGGCATTATGCGCTAAATCATCAAGCACTACCGGCGGAAAATTTAAAAAATCGGGATTCTCAATGCCAACCAACCATCTTTTAAAAATTCATATTCGAACGCTCAAGATTAAACCACAACGAAAATGTATATGCCTTACCTAAAAACTCTTTCTCGTCAGAAAACCTCTCAATGTCATAAAACTCATCCTCTATCCGCTCGTGAAAATTCTCCACCGCACCATTATCAGTCTGCCCTCCGAAGCCACCCTGGAAAATTCACGCAGGGCAACGATCTTCGCCTCCCGGATTTAAAAAATTTTTTGCTGAGCATATATATATTAATAAATTTTTCTATTTTTTCAACCCAGAATATTTTTTTAGGGTGGATACCATGTCTTGAAACTCTGCACTTTCCCCTTGACAAAAAACTTTATTTGGATATAATGGGCTATGCTTGAATTTGTAATTATCAGGTTCGGACACACACACACACCATAACTCTGCGCGGATTTTTCTCAACACTAATATCAATGCCTCTTTTTCGGTCTTTTTTCGTGCCGAAAATGGGTTTCTTTTACCAACGGGGGTAATCTTATGAAACCGGATAAACGAGAAAAACTAAACAAACCAGAGAAACGAAATAAACCAGACAGACCATTTTCCGGTTCCGGTCCTGACCCCTGTGGTTCTAAAAGGCGTGGTTATTGGGTGATGGGTATGGATGCTGGTTATGCCCCACCAGCCCGCCTGTCAGAAACCGCAGCGAGAAGGGTCCTTCAAAAAGGTCGTGCTACTCGGGGGCCAGGGTGGATATTGACAAAACAAATGTAATGTGTAAAATAAGGAGGTTATTATTACTGGCAAAATAAAAATCTTATTATGTCTGTTTACAATGCTTATGCTGGGATTTGCTGGCACATACTACTTTATCAAAGAAGACATCGGTAATCCAACACAATCCCCGAATGCACCAGGCCCTCAGCCACCGGGTGATGTTGAATTACTTGAAATTGCTTCTGATTCAGTTCCACCTATTCCACAAGGATGGAGACCAACAACAGAACAGGAAATACATTCAAAAGGACTTCAGACACCAAGTGAATCATTTGCTGAAGCACAACAACAAGGTAATGTTGTAGAAAGCAATCCCGAAAGAGGTTTTTACGCATATTCCAGGATAAATTTTATGTATCTTGGAGGTTATTTCAAAAGAGCTACCTGTGGTTCTGAAACTTCACGAAGTATCTATTCACCAGGAAATCTTGCATTAAAATGCCAAACAAAACAGTACGGGATTGTGGTTGACGAATTTCCGTATAATTTCCCCAATTATTATACAACTTGGGGTTGGTCCACCAAACATACCTATACGAGAAACTACTGGAAAAATCAGGTTATAACTTTCAATCAGCACGGTTGGCACCATTGGGGTAATCCAAATACTGGTGTCCAAACAGATATTACGCGAACTTGGTAAATAATTTATTGATAGGGGCGGGCTCCTTGTCCGCCCCTATCAATTAAATAGGAGGCAGGCATGAAGCGAAATAATTTTGTTCTACTGTTAGCAATAATATCACCCTGTTTTGCCAAGATTGATGTTGCATTGGGGTTAAAGACATCGCGTTTTTTTATCGAAAATGGATTCTATTATGAAAGAGTAGACAGTGTTCCGATGGCTTTCAATGTTGACTGGGAGTATGAGCGTTATTTCGGTCTTTCAGCTGAATTATTAATTACTTTCATAAAGAATTTTGGGCTTCGCCTAGAGTTAATTGAGTATAAGAAATTTGATAATAATGAACCTTTCAAAAACCGCGGATGCGGAGGATCAGGGCTTGCGTTATTTTCTAATCTTGACGCTGATCTCATTTATATTCTACCATTCTGGTATCGGGTTTCACCATTGTTTTATGGCGGTATGAATCTTGAGAACTTTTATGGTAAACCATATAATGATATGCGTGCACACGGTGCCACCTATGAATACCGCATAGGAGTGGGTTTGAATTACCGTTACAATAGGAACATCAATATTTTCAGTGAAATTCAAACTTTTACATGTTTTCAATACACTAAACGCCTCCCGCTGGTGGATGCAACTTATACTGATTATTATTATCTATTAGGTTTAGGGAGAATAAATTTGGGCTGTCGTATTAGACTTTAGCCTATTTATTAAATGTAATAACAACAACGCCTAATTATAAAATGAGAACTATTTCCATCTTTGAACCAATTAGAAAAGGGTGAAAATGAAAAATTCATTATAAAAAGCATTGCATTAATCTCCTTTTTCACTTACACTGGTTTCGGCTTGTCGCCACCGGGGAATTGAGGGGTAAGGGAAATTCAAAAGTCAACATTTTTTCAGCAGGTAGAAAAATGTTGACGAAAACGGCGGATGATTTTCCTCGGGTGGATACCATGTCTTGAAACTCTGCACTTTCCTCTGCTATAAAAGGTTTGTCAACATGTTGATTTCTTCCTTTACTTCCTCCTTTCAATGAATATAATTATTCATCCGAATTATACCTAACGGTTTAACCAGCCTGCTATTCGTCCATTACAGGACATGGTATTTATTCGGAATATGGCTGGGTTGCCTAATCTTGACACGAATCATTTTAAGATTAAAGGGGTG
>CBFGJP010000018.1:0-38977 GCA_965649105.1 Caldifarciminota bacterium | reverse complement strand
GAACCTGAATGGTGCTGGGTAGTAGATAGACTGAATCCCTGCAATACCCATCTCCCGGAACCGGATTCAAGATTATCCTCAATAATACTCGGATTGGATAGTTCCACCAGTTCCCATTGGGTAGGATGATTTTCTGAGGGATTGACCGGGTGCCATCTGATTGTAAAGTTTTGTCCCACATTACCAATCGGATATATTTGTGGTGGTGCAACCCTTCCTTCAACTAAAGGCGGTATTGAATCCCGGCATAACTGTGCAAGGTATTTCAATGCCTTGAAATTCTCACTGAATATCATATCAAGTTGTGAAGTATTCTGGTAAAATGCTGTCCCTATCTCTGTCGTATAAGAGAGATTCGCAATCCCACCGACCCATTTACACCAGGAATATAACCAGTCAATGCTACCTCCGCTCACATAATACAAAATTTCTGGAATCTGACCAGGTGTATATGTACCACCCCCTAATTTGTTTATCATCCCTGCCATACGGTTTCCAAACCGTGCACATACAGCACCATCAGGGATATCAGCAGTAGTCCAACCCCATCCCCACATTAGTAGTTCGCTGTAACTGTGATATGACATATAGGCATTTATTATCTTTGAACGGGCATACATCGTTAATGCCCTGATTTCATCTCCTGAATAGGCATAGGCACCACAAAAAACGTCACTTGAAGGATAATGAGAGGCCTCATTTTGATGTCGATCAACCGCTCCCCAATCACCAGCAATACTGTCACTACATCCGCCATAATTACGATTCACATCAGTCCCAATCGCACCCCCGAATGGCTCACGATTCTTACGCCAGGATAACCCGGACGGATAGTCGTAAACATAACCATCAACATTTACCACCGGAAAGGCATATATCTCAATATTATCAACAATCTGTTTTATTTCATTATTGCTTGCATAAACCTTGGTTACTGAATCACAGAATTTGTAAACCACATAAGGCGTTGCCCACTCCCGGGCATGATGACAACCATCAATCAAAAACCCCGGCTCAGTAGGGTCTTCATAACCCGGATTATCCGAAATCTTTACACCATAAATCCACCTATTCTGGTATGTCCTTATCGGCAATGAATCAAACTTACAGATTGATGGATAATTCTGCGCCATCGTCCGCATCATCTGAACATACTGGTCATAACTATAATACTGACCACGCACCTTCTCTTTCTCTAATTCCAGACTGTAAATCTGAACCTCATAAGGCAAACCCGAGGCTATTATCTTATCCATCGTATTGCGGTCAGCAACGATATCATACCACTCATTTGCCCTTCCTGTAGCAATATCAAGGTTATATTTGGGTGATATGCATGCAAGGTCATCCCATCTGCCATACACTCGTACAACCATTGTCTGGGCAGATAGAATAGATGCACCCAACAAGACTAAAAAGGCGATACGGTTCATATTACCCCCTTTTTCAGCAAGAAATTAATTATAATGATAAATTTTAAAAAGTCAATGATTATTTTATACTAAATCTCATTGACACATCATAAATAATTGAGTATAATAAAATAATGAAAAAAATTAAGGTGTCGGGGATAAAATTTCAGCAGTTGATTTGCATTATTAATATATTCACAATTGAAGGAGGAATACAATGAAAAAATTTGAATTGACGGTTAAACAATTAAGATGGCAATGCACTCCAGAATTTTTAAAATTTAAAACTACCGAAGATCTGGCACTTTGCGAAGGAATAATTGGGCAACCAAGGGCAATTGAAGCAATAAAGCTTGGCCTGAATGTAAAATATCCCGGTTATAACATTTTTATCACCGGACCGGTAGGCACTGGTAGAACCACTGCAATAACAAAATTGCTTGAAGAATTAAAAACCAAAAAAGATACATTAAAAGACTTATTATATGTGAATAATTTTAAAAATACTGATCTGCCAAAACTTATTATTCTTGAGGCCGGCAAAGGGAAGCAATTCAAAGATGAAATGACTCGGTTGATTTATCAGTTAAAAACAAATATTCCCCAGGTCTTTGCCAGCGAAGAATACCAGAAAAGAAGAGAAAAAATTGTCAGTAAATTTGAAATCGAACAACAGAAAATGATAAATGACTTTGAGAAAAAAGTTGAAGAAAAGGGATTTAAGCTCGTCCAAGTGCAGATGGGACCCTTTGTCCGCCCCGCAATTTTACCCATTATAGAAGACAAACCGAGAAATTTTGAAGAACTTGATGACTTGATCAAAGAAGGTAGATTGACATCAGAAAAATTTGAAAAGATAAAACAAGATTTACAAGCCCTGGAGAAAGAAATGAGCATGATATATGCCAAGACAAAAGAAAATCAGGATAAATTGAATGAGGAAATTGCAAAACTGAATGAGTGGAGTATAAAACCGATGGTGAGCCATTTAATTGATGAAATAAGAAAAAAATTTGATAATAAGAAAATCAACGAATATCTTGATGAAGTCCTCGCGGAGATTATTACTAATATTGAAAGATTTTTAAAAAAAGATACTCGACCCGATGAATTTAGAGTATTTGATGTAAATCTCCTCGTTGACAATTCAGATACAAAGAATGTTCCGATCATCTTTGAGACCGCACCCAATTTTAAAAATCTATTTGGCACAATTGAACGATATTCACCTTCACCCGGAGTATTAACAAGCGATTTTCTAAATATCAAAGCCGGTTCCTTTTTACGTGCCAACGGAGGATATCTTGTGATCAACGCCATTGACGCGCTGGTCGAACCCGGTGTCTGGCAGACATTAAAGCGTGCGCTGCGCAACGGCGTTGTCGATATCCAGGTTTTTGACCCATTTTACATCTTTTCGACATCCGCACTAAAACCTGAACCGATAACTGTTGATGTTAAAGTTGTGATGATCGGTAATGAATGGCTATATTATCTTCTTTATTATGGTGACGAAGATTTTAAAACGATTTTTAAGGTAAAGGCTGATTTTGATACCGAGATGGAAAAAGATGTAAAGAACATCAATAATTATGCTTCGTTTATAAAATCGATTTGCCAGACAGAAAATCTCCTCCCATTTACGAAACAGGCAATTGCTGAAATAATAGAATATGGTGTAAGGCTTGCCGGACGAAAGGATAAGATTACTACTCGATTCCATTTAATTGCCGATATCATAAGAGAAGCTGATTACTGGGCAAAACAAAGAAAGAGTCCCGAAGTCGAAAAAGAAGATGTGGAAATGGCAATCGAAGGCTGGCGTAAAAGAGTAAATATGTATGAAGATAAAATACAGGAGTTGATAAAAAAAGATGTATTGATGATACAAACTAAAGGAAAAACAGTCGGACAGGTAAATGGCCTTTCGGTAATTCAATTGGGCGACTATACATTTGGCAGACCGACAAAGATTACCGCCAAAACTTCGGTGGGAAGAGCGGGGATAATAAATATTGAACGAGAAGCTAATCTGGCAGGTAGAACATTCAATAAAGGGGTTCTTATTATCTCAGGATTTTTGCGTTCAAGATATGCACAGGATCGACCACTCTCCATGGATGCCACACTCGGCTTTGAACAATCTTATAGTGAGATTGATGGTGATTCCGCATCAAGCGCCGAAATATATGCAATCTTATCAGCACTTTCAAATGTGCCGATAAAACAGGGGATTGCGGTCACCGGCTCGGTTAATCAGAACGGAGAAATCCAACCCATCGGCGGTGTAAACGAAAAGATTGAGGGATTCTATGAAGTATGTAAAGCAAAGGGGTTAACTGGGGAGCAAGGGGTAATCATCCCCAGGGCAAATGTCAATGATTTGATGTTGAAACAAGAAATAGTTGATGCAGTTAAAAAGAAGAAATTTCATATCTATGCAATCAAGACAATAGACGAAGGTATTGAAATTCTCACCGGTGTAAAAGCAGGTAAACGCACAAAATCAGGATTTGAGAAAAGTAGCATAAACTATCTTGTTGACAAAAGATTAAAAGAATTTGCCGAGAAGTTACGCGGGGAGGAGAAAAAAGAGGAAAATAAAAAGAAGAAAAAATAGTAAGAGGGGGCAGGTGCCCCCTCTTCTTTTATTTGAGTTTAAAAGTAGCTGGTTTCACCTTTTTGAAGAGTTTAGGATTACGTTTAATCGTTATATAAACCGAGCGCTCGGGCTCTTTTCTATGGAACTTAAAGCCACGAGCAATCAATCTCTTTGTAATCTCACGATAGTGTAAGGGTGTTTTACTTCTCTTCAGAATATCAATCATCATCATTTTTATTGTAACTCTCTTCTTTTTTGTCTTCTTCATGATTTCCTCCCTTCTAATTTTTATTGCACCCGAAAAATTATTAAACAACAACATTAATAAGCTTGCCGGGCACATAGATTATTTTTTTTATTTGTTTATTATCAGTATGGCGTCTTATCCGTCCATCCGCCAGAGCAAGGGATTTTATTTTATCCTCATCCGTATCCAGGGGCACTGAAATATGACCGCGCACTCTTCCATTAACCTGTAGAACAATCGTCACCCGATCTTCACTTATGTACTGAGGATCGTAATCAATCCAATTTTCTGTCATCAAACTTCCTTTGTTACCAATCTTAGACCAGAGTTCATCTGCAAGATGAGGGGCAAAAGGAGAAAGAAGGTTTATTATAACATAAAGTCCATATCCAAAAATTTCATCTTCTTCTTTATATTGATACAGTTCGTTCAACAACTCCCAGAGCGCGGCAATCGCAGTATTAAATTTAAATGCCTCCAGATCTTCGGTAACATGCTTAATCGTTTGATTTATTTTTATTAACAATTTCTTCTGCTTTGCATTTTGAGGCAACCCGCTTATTTCTTTTGTCACTCTCTTCTGATTTTCAACCACAATTCTATATACGCGGTCAATAAACCTCTGTGCACCCGTTACCCCTTCATCACTCCATTCCATATCCCTTTCAGGCGGTGCCGCGAATAAGATGGTGAGTCGAGCAACATCCGCCCCGTACTTCTCTACAAAGGGGCCAACCGGGACAGCGTTGCCTTTTGATTTTGACATCACTTCACCATTTCTCAACACCATACCTTGTGTAAACAGATTTGCTGCCGGTTCATCCACCGGGATATAACCAGCGTCGTAAAGAACCTTTGTAAAAAAACGAAAATAAATGAGATGACCCGTAGCATGCTCAATGCCACCAATGTACTGATCAATGGGAAGCCATTTTCGGGCGTTCTCCACCGAACAAAACTCTTTATCATTTTTGGGATCCAGATATCTCAAGAAATACCAGGATGAACAGACAAAAGTATCCATGGTATCAGGGTCACGCTTAGCCGGTTTTTTGCATTTAGGACAGGTTGTATTAATAAATTCATCGACTGCGGCAAGCGGTGATTTACCCTTGGGGATGTAATCTTTTATATTATCGGGTAACAAAACAGGCAGTTCGTTTTCAGGAACAGCCACTGTTCCGCAGTTATCACAATATATTATTGGAATTGGTGCTCCCCAGTATCGCTGACGAGAAATGAGCCAGTCTTTTATTTTATAATTTATCTCTTTGCCGCCCATCCCTTTTTTCTGTAAATAATCGGTGACTGCCTGGATCCCATGTTCTGATGTCAGACCATTAAATTCACCTGAATTTACCATTACTCCATAATCAACAAAGGCATCGTTCATATTCTCAGGTCTGAGCTCTTTATCTTTTGGCTTTATGACAACTTCAATCGGAATGTTATATTTTCTTGCAAACTGGAAATCCCTTGAATCATGCGCCGGGACACCCATCACAACGCCACTACCATATTCAACAAGAACATAATCGGCGACATATATCGGAACTTCTCTCCCATTAATAGGATTAATTGCATAAATACCTGTGAACACACCATCCTTTTCCTTTTCTGCCCGCTCTATTATACTTTTTCTTGATGCCTCATTGATATAATTATACACTGCATCTTTAAAAGGGGAATCTTTAATCAACCCTTCAAGCACTGGATTTTCCGGAGCAATTGAGATAAATGTAACACCAAAGATTGTATCGGCTCGTGTGGTAAATACCTCTAGTTTTATATCGGAATTTTTTACGGGGAAAACAATCTTGGTACCTTCGCTTTTACCAATCCAGTTTTTCTGCATCTGTCTAACCCTATCGGGCCAACCGGAAAGACGATCGAGATCGTTCAGCAATCTCTCGGCGTATTCGGTGATTTTGAAAAACCATTGATTTAGTTTTCGACGTTCAATTGGTGATTTACAGTTAGAACGGTAACAGTGTCCATCTACAACCTGCTCATTTGCTAAAACTGTCTGACAACCGGGGCACCAGTTCACATAAGCCTCTTTTTTATATGCCAGTCCTCTTTTGTACATCAACAAAAACATCCACTGGGTCCATTTATAATAATCAGGTAGGCAGGTTATGATCTCCCTTTCCCAATCATAACTTATGCCTAACATTTTTAAAGATTCGTCAGAAACACGAATATTGTTCATCGTCCATTCGCGCGGATGTATACCAACCTCAATCGCTCTGTTCTCTGCAGGTAACCCAAACGCATCCCATCCAAAAGGATGTAGCACATCAAAACCTCTTCTTCTCTTATAGCGGGCGATCACATCACCTATCACATAATTCTTACAATGACCCATATGGATATCACCCGATGGGTAGGCAAACATAACCAGGTCATAGAATTTTTTCCTGGGGTTATTATTGGTAGTAAAAATACCGTTATCAATCCAATATTTTTGCCACTTTTTTTCTACAGATTGATGGTCATACATCATATTTCAAATCTCTTAACCATTAATTAATTGTCAAAATCTCTGCCCCACATTTCTCACAGTACCAGGAATCAGGGGGATTCAAAAAACCACACTTAGGACAGGCAATACCTTCTTCCTTTTCTTTCTTTGTCTTTTCGGATTCTTTTTCTTCCGTTGACTCCAGTAAGGCATTAGTTTCAACAAGTAATTCATCAAGTTTCTTTACTTCATCAGGCAATTTTTCCTCAAGGATGTGTTCATCAATCGTTAGATTTTCAACCACTCTATCTTTCGCCTCAGCAGGTGTCTCTTCTACTTCTTCAATCACTGGAGCAGTTACGGACTCCTCCGGGCCAATAAGTCCTTCACACCATTTTATACGTTCTTCTAATCTTTTTACTCTTTCTTGTATTTCAGCTAATTTATCTTTTGCCTCTTTTTCAAACTCCTTAAATTTATCTTCGCTGTATTCGCCTATTGAATATCTCAATTCGATTTCCTCAAGATGCAGCCTTATTTCTTTCTGCCTTTGCAACAGCTCTGATAGTTCAGTCTTTGCATTTCCCATCTCTATTTTTAGCAAATCTTTATTTTCGGCAATTTTTTCATCAAGTTTTTTCAATCTTGATTCATAATCACCTTTTACCTTAAGATATACCTCATGACTAACATTGGCTTTTTTCTCTTCGATTTTCTGTAATTTATTGAGCAGGTCGTTCCGCTCAGTTTCAATTGCTTTTAGTTTTTCAACATTATTTTCCATACAATGCTCCTTTATTTATACCTCCTAAATTTTTTATAAAAAAAATTTCCAGGTTGAGTTCGGCAAAATCCGAGCCCGTCTTCACACGATTGCTAATCCGGAGTAATTCTGTACTGATCTGCTGGATTGTTCTTCCATCTTTACTCTTCTTTGCGTAATTACAGAGTACCCGGGCTAAGGCGTCGATTAAAATCAACGGCGTTCTTAAATATGGTTGTATTTTAATAAATTCATTGAGCGTTTCCATTTTTTTTTGGAAAAAATCGTGGGCAATGTGGTAAATATCGTAATCCGTTAAACCAGGGGATAAATCTTTCAATTCATTTAAACCCATCTGCCGGGTCTGATAAAAGTAATTCTCCATTTTCTGAATCTCATTCTTCATTCCCGAAAGATCGTCAGAAAACACTTCCATTAAATAGTCTATAATCTCATGCCTGTTTTTCAAACCGATAGCATCCATTTTTTTCATTATCCAGCGATAAACAGTCTTATCATCAGGCATCAATACTATCGATTTGGCATTGGGAAAAATTTCACACATCCTTTTGAAATCTTCAAGCAATTTTTTTAGGGAGAGATTTTTGCCTGCATAATACACCATAATCAGACAACATGTGGGGGGAACCACCTTCATCATATCGGCAAACTCTTTTAACTCATTTAATTTTGTCTTTTCAATATTTCTTAACACCAGCATTCTCTTTGCCGAAACGAAAGGTGCAGTGAAAATTTTATTAATTATATCTGAATATTCATAATCATTAATTGAACAGGTTTCAAAATCAAAAGATTCATTTATTTTCAGATTTTTTTTTAAATCGTTAATTATATTATCAATAAGAATCTGTTCGTCACTAAGTATAATATAATGATTGTACTCTGTATTCTTTCTATCGACACTATTGGTACTGTCAATCATATTACTATTCTATTTAAAATTTTTATCCTGTCAAGTAAAAAAAAACAGTAAAATGGGTGTTGACTTTTCAGTATTAACGAATAAAATATGCTATGGTAGGTATTGGGTATGATATCCACAAACTTGTGGAGAAAAGACCGCTCTTTCTGGGAGGGATAAAAATTGATTATCATCTCGGGCTTTTAGGACATTCTGATGGCGACGTTCTGTTACATGCAATTTGTGATGCACTGCTGGGGGCAGCCAATTTGGGTGATATCGGAGTTCACTTTCCGCCCGATGACAAAAAGTATAAAGATATATCAAGCCTGAAATTATTAAAAAAGGTTGGAGATTTTTTAAAAAACTCCGGATTTTTTGTAAAAAATATTGATGCCATCGTCATTGCTGAGAAACCGAAGATCCTTCCTTATGTTCAAGAGATGAAAAAAAATATTGCCCATACTCTCTCCATGCATCATGAACATATCTCAATTAAAGGCAAAACGAATGAAGGTATCGGTGATATTGGCGAAAATAAGGCGATTGCCGCTTTAGCAGTGTGCGAAATAGGAAGAATATATGATTCCGCTGAAAGATGAGATTGAATCTTACACCCGACCGATAATTACATACATCATCCTCGGAATAAACATAATCGTATATATTTATGAATTTTCCCTTGGAGCATACAAAGAGCAATTTATCTATCAATTTGGTACAATCCCTTATGAACTTTTCAACCCCGATGGTCTGGAATCTTATCTAACAATACTTTCAAGTATGTTTACCCACGCCAACTTTATGCATCTTGCAGGCAATATGCTTTTTTTATGGGTTTTTGCGGATAATGTTGAAGACCGCATTGGCCATATTACATTTCTAATATTTTATCTTGCCTGTGGTATTGCGGCAGTATTTCTCCATAGTATCACCACACCAAACTCTAAAATTCCAATGGTTGGAGCAAGTGGCGCAATTTCTGGAGTTATGGGTGCATACATAATATTTTTTCCTAAGGCGCGAATACTTTCTCTTATACCTTTGGGATTTTTTCTTCGCATTGTTTATCTACCTTCGCTTATCTTTATTGGAATCTGGTTCCTTTATCAATTTTTCCTGGGCTTTTTATCAATAGGAATACAGGGAGGAGGTGTTGCATATTTTGCACATATCGGAGGTTTTATCGCAGGTCTGCTCTTTGCACTTCCGTTAAAAAACAAAAAAAGAAAAAAAGACCTCGATTATGAAATATTTTAAAATAAAAGATTTCATTTATGGATTTTGTGCTCAAAATAATTTCAAGGAGGAATAATGATTGAAATTTTCTATTTTTTCTGCACTCTTTATAATTACCGCGCACCATTAAATAATAAAATAGACCCACATTGTTTTGAGAAGGATTTTGTCCGCGTCTGGATTTTTTTTACCGATAAAGGCGTAACCAATAAAAACTATAACGAAGTTTTATTAAATACAAAAAAAACGCTCAATCCCGGTTCGCTGCTAAGAAGAAATTTAAGAAATGGAATCATTGATTTTGGTGATATACCGATTAAAGAAGAATATATTGAAGAAATACAAAATTCGGGCGGTATCCTTTTACATCGTTCCAAATGGTTAAATGCAGCAAGTTTTCTTATCCCCCGTGATAACCTGGAGAAAGTTGCAAATTACAATTTTGTTTATGGCATTATACCTGTTGCAAAATACAATAAAATCAATGAAAAAGAAATTGCATTCCGGGATACTGTTGATGCCTTAACCAATCGCCAATTACAAATGTTCAAAATTGATTCACTGCATAAAATCGGAGTTTTTGGTTCAAATGTGAAAATCGGGTTTCTTGATACTGGTTTGCGGAGAACGCACATTGCATTAGAAAATCTAAAGGTAGTTGCTGAATATGATTTTCTCAGCGGCGACCAGGTTTATCTCGAAAATATCCCTGTCACTAATCGCTACGGAATTTATACTGATATGTTGTATCACAAAAGGAGTAATCGAGATGAGTTGTTTCTGATTGGTGACACCAATTATGTATATACGCCGGTTCGGGATATCCTGTGGACATACTCAGAAGATGGTGGCGTCACTTGGTCCGACTTAAGAAAAATTACCAACAATTCTTCCTATCACGACTGGATTACCGAATTTGTATTGTGCGGCGACGATACTACATTTCTGTTCTTCTGCAACCGGAGCGGGTTGAATTTTGTGGTGATAGATACCGGTATTATTGTCGGACCAATGACAATAATTGGCGGAATTGATTATAGAAATCCCCGGGCAATAATGGTAAACGACACCGTTTACTTATTTTATCGTGATAAAAATAATATTTTCTTGCGCAAAGGGAACATCAATGGATTTCCTAATCAGATTCTTGCAATATCAAGCAATGCGAACATTAAATTGTCTTCGACATTTATGGGTATTCAAAAATTAGGTATCTTTTATTATCATTTTCCGACCGATTCACTGTTTTTTGCTTGGTCCGCAATACCCACTGATACATTTTATTCAAAATTTACGGGTTTTCTCGGCAAAGACCCGGTAGCAATAACTTCTGGTGACACGATATTTGCAATTTTCAAAGATGCCGCCTCACCACCGCTTTACCGAATTAGTTTTGTATGTTCTTATGATTTCGGCAATAGTTTTACTCCCCCAATTTATCTTTCTGATTTATTGAATTCAGTTGGAAAGATTTCGCTATTTCGCAACGGGAATGTATTAACTGCAGTATGGGAAAGCAATGGTAAAATATACCAGCGTAGCTCTTATGACAATGGTATGAATTTCACGCCGCTCGACTCAATCAACAAAGAATTTATCTATTTACCGACCCTCAGCCTTGTTGCCGGAGAAATTAAAAAATTTTACTGTCAGCGTGGTGATAATAATACCGATGGTTATATACAAACGGATCCAAATTATTTTCATCCCCGACATGGCACAGAAATGTTGGGCATTGTTGGTGGATACGCAAAAGATAATTATATTGGTGTTGCTCCCGGAGCCCAGTTTATCGTTGCCAAAACTGAAAATCCTGATTCAATCTACGAATTCCCCATTGAAGAAGACACTTACATTGCAGGTCTGGAATGGGCAGAAGCACAAGGGGCAGATATAATATCAAGTTCACTCGGCTATACTAACTGGTACAATTGGCCCAATGATTATGATGGCAAGACCTCTCCCGCTTCCATCGCCGCTTATGAAGCAACAAAAAGAGGTGTGGTAGTTGTTACGGCTGCCGGAAATGTAGCAATACCTCAAATCGTTATTCCCGGCGACGCAATGAATGCAATCACGGTTGGCGGTATTGATTCCACATTCCAGAGATGGCGTTATTCGGGTTATGGCCCAACCGCTGATGGAAGGATAAAACCTGAAATTGTCTGTCTTTCTGCAGCACCGGTGGTTGTCAATCCTGACGAAAAAAATTCATATTTATTGTCCTTCGGGACCTCTGGTGCGACTGCCCTTGCCGCAGGTATCTGTGCCCTTCTCCTTGAAGGACATCCACGCTGGACGGTCGACTCACTGCGAAAGGCACTGTTTGAGACGGCAAGTTTTGCCCAATCACCAAGTGATAGTATTGGCTACGGATGGCCCGATGCCGTCAAGGCATTTTATTATACACAACCAGAGTTCAAACTCAGTAAAATTTGTGAATTTTTGACACCCTTTCCCAATCCATTTACAGTGCCGCTCCATAATAACATATATATCCCTTTTGTATTAAATACCAAAACCTATGTTGAATTTCGTATCTATTCAATCACCGGCAGGCTGATTAAGAAAATTGAAACAAATAAACCACTTCCACCAGGGCGATATACCGATACCAATCCTCTCTCTCTGAATTCCGCTTTTATCTGGGATGGTAAAGATGAAAATGGAAACTATGTAGGTTCGGGTGTATATTACTGTTTTCTTTATACCTACGGTTCAGAAAATGATGTTACAAAAATTATTGTAGTAAAATAGAAAGGAGGTGTTATGTTTGAAAATTTATTTAAATTGAAAGAAAATAATACAAATGTAAAAACCGAAGTTCTTGCGGGTATTACAACCTTTATGACAATGGCTTATATAATTGCTGCCAATCCCTTGATTTTACAGGCGGCGGGAATGGATAAAGGTGCAGTTACCCTCGCGACCTGTATTGTCGCAGGATTGATAAGTATCGCAATGGGATTATTGTCTAATTACCCCATTGCCTTAGCGCCCGGTATGGGATTGAATGCTTTCTTTGCCTACTCAATCTGTGCCGGAATGGGCATAGACTGGCGCGTGGGTTTGGGGTTTTTTTTTATTGAAGGTATTATAATCGTCATTATTACATTGACAAAACTGCGCGAAATCATAATTGACTCCATTCCTTTTACACTGAAATGCGCGGTGAGTGTAGGTATTGGACTATTCCTTGCATTCATAGGGTTTGAGCAGGCAGGGCTGATTACAAAAGACCCGATCACTTTCGTAAAAATATCACCGATTGCCAATCCTGATGTCTATCCAAAGATAATCTTAGCAGGAATAGTACTTGTTATAACAACAATCCTGCTTGTAAAAAGAATTAAGGGTGCAATACTGATCGGTATTCTTCTTGGTACCTTATTAAGTTTCATACCTTTCTTCAGAACCAAAGGTGAGATTTTACAATTATTAAAACCTTCTCTAACTCCGACATTGTTTAAACTTGATATAATCAGTGCCCTGCAATGGTCATTCGTGACATTGATATTTACCCTGCTATTCGTTGATTTCTTTGACACCGCAGGCACAGTTATCGGGCTGGCAGTAAAGGCAAAATTCGTTGATGATAAAGGACACATTCCAAGGATAGGCAGGGTTCTTTTTGCTGATTCACTGGGGCCTGTTGTCGGTGCATTGGTAGGAACATCAACCGTGACTTCATATATTGAAAGTGCCGCCGGTATCGAAGAGGGCGGAAGGACCGGTTTGACTGCAGTCACTACCGGTATTCTGTTTTTGATTGCAATCTTTGCCGCACCACTTGTCGGCTTCATTCCTTCTGTCGCAATTGCACCTGCCCTTATCATTGTTGGTATAATGATGATGGAATCAGTCATAAAAATAGATTTTTCCGACTATTCTGAGGCAGTACCTGCATTTATCACGATTGCAAGTATGCCATTCACCTATAGTATTTCAAATGGTATATCACTTGGTTTCCTCTCTTATGTTTTGATAAAGTTGTTCAGCGGAAAAGGGAAAGAAGTTTCGGTCATAATGTATATCCTATCTGTGTTCTTCCTGATATTCTTCATCGCCAGTCCGGTATTCAAATAATGAAGATAGAAAAAAAGTCATTAATCCCCATTGCCCTGGTTGCACCACCCGGTGGCAAAGAGCTCGCTAATCTTGTAGATAAGGAACTCACCAGAAGGCGCTATAGAAATACTAAAGAAAAAACATTCATCATTCCCTGTGAATGCCCGAGATTTGCCAATGGTGAAGCAAAGGCAGTTCTGTATCAATCGATCCGGGGATATGATGTTTACATAATTGCTGATATCGGTAATTATGGATGTAGGTTTACCATTCAGGGAATAGAATCCCCAATGAGTCCTGATGACCATTTCCAGGATATAAAAAGGGTGGTTGCTGCAATTGGTGGCAGAGCAAATCGAATCAATGTCATTATGCCATTACTTTATCAAAGCCGTCAGCATAAAAGGACCGCAAGGGAATCACTTGACTGTGCGCTGGCTTTACAGGAACTTCAGAATTTAGGTGTAAAGAATATAATCACCTTTGACGCCCACAATTCACATGTCCAGAACGCAGTGCCTTTAATGGGTTTTGAAAATCTCCATGCCAGTTATCAAATAGTGCGTTCCCTGCTTGAGCACGAAACAGAAATCATTGTTGACAAAAACAATCTTATGGTTGTAAGCCCGGATGAAGGGGCGGTTGACCGTTGCCTTTATTATGCTAATAGTCTGGGTGTTGAATTAGGTTTGTTCTATAAGCGGCGTGATACAACAAGGATTGTTGATGGTAAAAATCCAATTATAAAACACGAATTTCTGGGAACAAGTGTGGCAGGGAAGGATATTCTCATTGTGGACGATATGCTTGCCTCAGGGCAATCTATGCTTATGTCCGCCGAAGAATTAAAGAAATACGGGGCAAATAACATTTATGTAATTGTAACATTTGCCCTTTTAACCGATGAGGGTATAAAAAGATTTGAAGACGCCTTTAGACAGAATCTTATCAAAAGGGTTTATGCTACAAATTTAACATACAGAAATCCAAAATTAAAGAATGTAAAATGGTTCCGGGAAGTTGATGTGTCAGAATTTATTGCCTATTTTATTGACCAGTTCAACCGTGACGAATCTATCAGTGCGCTTCTTGACACATCGAGCAAGATTCATAAGTTTTTAAAGAAACATTGATTTTTGTAATACATAAACACTTTGCAACCCATCTCCACTGGGATTTACGACTTGAAACGAACGGTGTTTTAAAGTCCTGGGCAGTGCCCAAAGAACCACCTTTAAAACCCGGCATAAAAAAACTCTGTATCCAGGTTGAAGACCATGACCTTGACTATGCTGATTTTGAAGGGGAAATCCCAGAAGGTGAATATGGTGCAGGTAAAGTAGAGATGTGGGACAAAGGAGAGTATGAAATCATTGAAAATAATGATAATGCAATTAAATTTAAAGTAGATGGTAGAAGATTTAAAGGAATTTATGCTCTTTATAAATTTCCCAAGGCAGAGAAAAATTCCTGGTTATTGTTCAAGTTGGCAGAGTTTAATCTGCAATAATCAATGCTGAAAAAACTCAACTAACACAAATGCCTTAAACTTTATTTATTAACAGACAAAAAATTAAAGGAATAGCTACTTGACATTACTTATTTGGTGGATATAATCGTCAAAGAAGGGGGTTTTATGAAAAGATTTTTTATGTGGACAGTGTTATTAGTCAGTTTATCATTCAGTCAAAATCTTTTGCCCAATCCGGGCTTTGAAAACTGGACCGGTGGAATGCCTGATTACTGGTATAAGGACGATTCAATTCTAATCTATCAGGAGGATGTTATCGTCCATTCGGGAAATTTCAGTGTGAAAGACAGTTTGATAACGACAACCCAGGACAGGGCGGATTTTACCTCGGAGAAATTTGCTATCAACCCAAATACTGAATATACATTTACGATATGGGTTTATGATAATGACCCGGCGGGCAGGGTGAGACAGGCGATTGCCTGGCGTGTGGCCGGTACCTGGAGCAACACTTATTCAAATAACTACTCCGCAAACTCTCCTTACTGGCAACAACTTACGCTAACTGCGATATCCCCCAATGGGGCGGATTCTGCCTATGTCTTTATTCGCGCCTATGACAGTATCCAGGCGTGGGATGGTGGTGCAGTTTTCTATCTTGATGATGTATCATTCACACCACCACCGACCCAGGCACCAGTGATCGTCAGGGTCTGGCACACACCGACAAATCCTGATGCTGGAATAATAACAAATGTATATGCAAAAGTTTCTGACGATGGTTCAATCGCTGCAGATACATTATTCTACGGAATAAATAATCTCAACACTCCGATAAAAATTTCGCATTGGGCCGTCGCCAATGATACATTTAGATTTCAGATACCCGGACAATCATCCGGCGATACTATCTTTTACTATTTAAAATTCACCGATAATGATAATCTAATTACCTTCTCCGACACCTATGCCTTCTATGTAGGTAAAATCAACATCTATATAAACGAAGTATACTACGATGCGCCGGGGACAGATTCTGGATGCTATATTGAATTATATGGAAACCCCAATACGAATCTCAATGGGTTTACACTCGTCGGTATCAATGGCACTGGTGGCGTGCCTTATGCGACGATAAACCTCTCGGGATATTCAATACCACAGGATGGTTTTTTTGTCGTAGCTCAGAATTCTTGGGTTCCGAATGCAGACCTGGTTGACCCGAATGCGGATTTACAGAATGGACCAGATAATCTTGAATTGAGATTCAATAATATTGTTATAGATGCCCTAGGCTATGGTGTTCTGGATGGTTGGGTGTTTACCGGTGAATGGCTACCTGCAGCCGATGTCAATGCTGGTCATTGCCTGGGCCGGTATCCTGATGGTGATGATACGGATAATAATCTTGTTGATTTCATTGATTATGATACATTAACACCTGGTTTGCCGAATCCGGTCGTAGGAATTTTTGAAAATGGCAAAAAAATCATTAGAAAAACTATTGTTAAGAACCCGGTATTGTCAGGCATGAAATTTGCGGATATTATCGCTTACAGTATCTCGGCACCGATTTACATTTACAATGTAACCGGACAATTAGTGCAGACGGTAGAAGATAGAAATCTTCAGATTAATCTTCCATCTGGAATTTACTTTTTGAAAACCACAAAAAACGAAGAAGGAGTTTTCAAAATAGTTGTGGTAAAATAGATTAAAAGTCCTGGGCAGATAATATTAAACCGCCAGAGAATGTTCTCGTCTTGTAAGAATAGAGGGCGCCGAGTTTTAGTTTTGATGTTCCTAACTCTAAACCTGCGTGCCAGTTCCATCTCGGATCCGAGATAAAATTGACTTTAACGCCATAACTTGGGTTTATGATAAAGCCAAAATTGAAATCAGTAGAATCTTCAATTCCTTCATAAATCAATTCGCCGGCGATTGTAACTATTCCACCACCGATGCTGACCCCGGCACCGGTATGCATAATCTTCTTTGTGGCAAGATTGGTTTTATAACCAAGCCGCAAATATTGATTGACAACGCAGATTAAACCAATGATATTTTCAGTTGTATCGCCAAATTGCCTGGCATAGCCAATAGAAAATGCACCCGGTAATTTTACGCCTGCGCCAATTTCATAGATAATATTAGTGTCTGCACGCGAAATCCCCAAACCAAGATTTCCAATTGTCAAACCTCCATTAATTATTCCCGGATGATATGTAAAAAATAATTCAGCACCTGTTTCAATCCCAATCCCTGCAGGATTACTCAAAACGCTTATTGAGCGGATAGGCAAAGAAACGAAATTAGCCTCATTAAATGAATTTACTGAAACTAAAAATAGTATAATAGCCATTAACAATTATATCCAGAAGCATAAATAAATCAACAAGATAATGCCCGATTTATTATTCTACTATGAGAAACCCCTGTGTTGTTGAACCAAATACCTCAGGAGAATACATCTCTTCTGCCTTTGCTGAAGGGGCAATGAATTTTCCACCGATTTTGGCACGAACAAAATAGACCTGCGTGTGTTCACCCGGGAACAACTCCTGGGCAAAGAATAATATCTTATCATCATATTGCTCTTCATGGTCAAAACTGCCCCACCAGCGGTCCTTTTCTTCATATTGCTCTTCCCGGTATTGTTCCTGGATTGCGCGTGATTCTGTTGCAAAAGAAGTCTGAACCGGTTCAAAGCCAGCAGGTAATGGGTCTTCAACCACGGTAAATAATCTCGTTTCCGGCACAACGATATGCAAGACAACCTTGTAGACTTCGCCCCTTTTGTACTTTTCAACGGATTTTCCATCAAGGGTTAATATCTCTTTCCACAAATAGAAGCCTTCATCAAATGCAATTGGATTTTCTTTATATGCATAAGACATTCTCAAGGTGTAGTATAACCTTCCCGTGCCCTGTTTTGAGACCATTAACGGCAATAACTTATTCTTATCAATCTTATCGAGCGAGAATAGAAATCTTCTGGGCGGTTCGTTTATCCTTCCCTTGAATGTCTCTTTCAAAACCTCTTTTTCACCCAGGATAATTTTCGCCATAAAATCCGGTTCTTCTTTTTCATACTTTTTGTAGTATGTCTGGAATGCATCAAAGACAAAGGCGTTTTCATGGGTGGTGGGTCTGGTCTTTTTAGAACGCTCCTGAACAAGCCATTTTATGGTCTGGTCTTTATACAGAAAGTCAATATCAAGTTCAGTAAATGTCTGGAGCACAAATCCGGTAACCTTGGCAGGCGAAGGAAATGTCCAACCCCGAAGTTCATCTTCTTCAAAGTGGGCACTTGTGGGTGATAGTTTTATTTTATTCGTTATCAACCGCACCAGTTCATTCTCAAATTGCGGTCCCAATCCAAATCTTCTACCTGCTTTCAACAAAAATGTCTTTCCAAAGACCGGTATCTGTTCTCTTCTCTCAAAGAGTTTGTTCGCATAGCCGGCTTCACCCATTTCACCCCAGATACTCAGCGAATAAAGGCAGAATGACATTGTCGTAAGTTTTTCATAAACATTATAAGGATATGTCCAGTCAAGTTCTTCCCAGCGCAGGACACCTTTCAAATATTCTTTTCCTTTTTCAATAATCTTCTGTTCTATCCTGTATCCTGCTTCGCTTGCCCGCTTTAACACATACATTGTATATGCGGATAGATAAGGACAGGGATAAATGCCATCCTTGAAATACAAAAATCCGCCACTGTATGTCTGATATTGCGGCACATCATCAAGGACCTTCTGGACCGAATCCCTCAGTGCTTTACCGGTTACCACTGAAAGTTTGAACTGATTTATAATATCTTCACCCACAATCAAGGGCAAAATCCTTGATAATCGCTGCTCAAGACAGCCATAGGGATAATCAAGCAGGTACTCAATACCCTTCTTCATACCCGCAAGGATAGAAGAGGATAGCATAATCTCCAGACCGCCGATATTTTCATAAATATTATCCGGCAAAATTATGCCTTCCAGTGCTGAATCCGTAGTGGAAGAGAATGTTGCAATCGCCTCAACGAATGGGGGTGATTTTACAGGAATAGAAAGTTTCAATGCATCCCTTTCCTTTCCCATATTCGCAGTGAACTTGAATACTGCATTGCCTACCCTTTCTGCAACAAAATCAAAGAGGACCTCTTTGCTGGTATTGGGTGATAATTTTACACTCTTTTTATTACCACCAAGCATTTTAAGACCCTCAATGTTACATTCCACATTTGCAGTATTTTCTTGATTTGTCCGATTGTACAAGACAACACCCGCTGAGAATTTATCGCCAACCCTACAGAATCTCGGGACTGAACCAGATACGATGAATGGGAGATTTACTACAAATGTAGACTCTGCTGACCCAAATTGACTATCCTCGGTCTGGGCTACGAGCATAATCCGGAACTTTGTAAGATTATCCGGAAGGGCAAATTTTACCTTACCTTTGCCATTCTGGTCGGTCTTCAAATCACCTTTGTAGTATACTGTTGAAATAAATTTTTCCCGATATGGGATTCCTTCACCCGCACCACCGCCACCCCTTTCTTCACCCTTTTCACCATAACTTCTTTCCCCGAGGATATTCAATCGCGATTCTATTGTCTTAACTGAAAGAGGCCTTGTGCCATAAAAATAGTCAAATGGTTCAGGGGTCTTAAAGGCAATCAAGTTGAGCACACCAAGGTCAACCACAAACAGGCTCAATTCACAATTCTTTACGGGCCTATTCAGATAGTCCTTAACTTCATAAAATACCGTTACGCTATCCCGGGGACGATATTCGGTTTTATCAGAATACGTCTTTACTGAAAGATGTTTTTCTTTCGTATCAACCTTCAGATTCACATAACCAATCTTGAATTGTGGTTTTCCTAAGTCTTCCTGTTTTTCTTCATCCCACGATAAATCCTCAACCCTGCCCCGCAAAAGCATTACGCATACATAGACATTGGGCAAATCAATGGATTCGATTGGAACCGATATATAATCAGCATTGCCACGCATTTTTTTTGTCCACTTCCTCAATATCAATTCTCTTTCAACGGTTATGAGTGCATTCGCTGAATCATAAGGTGATTTTACTAAAATCCTTGCGGTATCACCAACCTGATATATATCTTTATCCGCAACGAGTTCAATTATGTCATCATCTCGCATCTGCCATCCTGCATAACCCATTCCAGCAATATAGAAATATTTTTTGTTGACACACACCCTTCCTTTTTCATCTTTTGCCAATGCCTCAATATAGTAGTAGCCTGGCTTATCCGGTTTAAATCTTACTACATTTGAATCAACCCTACTCGTGATTTGTTCTTTTTTTATCTCGGTCTCAACATATTCGGATACCCATTCATACCGGCCACCGAGCCTTGCCTTCTTGATTGATTTCCATTCAGTCCTAACCAGTTTAAGGTCAACCTTTTTATTACTCACTTTCTCACCTGTGGGTCTGATCGTGATCAAACTCAACTCAACCGGCTCATTAACTGTATATAAATACTTTGTGGTCTTCATACCAATGAGCAAATTCGCCGGGAAAACAAGCCAGTTCTGCCTTCCGGAAAGTGTCTGTTTATTTGGTGCAACCACAGTCCCTTCAAGGATAACCATAGAAGGGGTTTTGATATCTTTTTGTTGGAGTTTAGCAACAACCGAAAATTTGCCCTGATTATCAAGTCTTCCCTGGCCCGAGCCAAGGACGCCACGAATATCATAATCGTAGCCAGAAGCGAAACTATATCCTTTGTATATCGGCAGGCTAAAACAGTAATAATCCCTGTACAAAACCCATTCCATATCCGCATTCCTCATTGGCATGCCAAAAAGGTATCTCCCCTCTATTCGGCCTTTGAATTGTTCACCTGCAATAAAAGTATCCTTTTCTGCATAAGCCTTGACCTCAAATTCTGCAGGTCTGAATGCCTCGACCCGGAATGAATGATAGAAACTATAATCTTTTTTTGGCAGGTAAACACTGATGGAGTAATAGCCGGTTGGTGCGTCTTCAGGTATATAGATGTCCTTGAAGAATGAACCGTATTGATTGACATAAATTGTATCATCAACGACCGTCTCATCCCTTGAATTTTTTACAACAAATCCAACTTTACTCAAATCAGGTAATATCCACTGACCCCTCATTTTCTTGCGCAGAATTCCTTTGATGTGAACGGTCTCACCATTCTTGTATAATCCCTTTTCAGTGAAAATATAACAACCATATTCTTCAGACCTTATATTCCAGACATAAGAAATATCAAACCGCCACGGGTCAATCCCGAAATTCCATTGATTGGAATATACTGCGACATCTTCTCCTTTTGAAACTGTGAGCCAGAACTTTGGTTCATAATAAGTTGTATATGATTCCATTTCATATTCACGCTCATATTCATAAATCTGTCTTTCCTGGGGCGCCCTTAACTCAGCCCAGCCCGGTAATTCTACAAAACCCTTTGCATCGGTGTATCCCTGTGCCAAAATTTGATTTTTATCATTACGAAACTGAACCAAAGCGTTTGCCAAAGGGGTGGTATTATTCAAAGAAGTTATCCAGACAAGATTGTTCTCCGGCGCATATTTCCAGGTTACGCCAAGGTCGTTGACCTGGCAGAATGCCTTGAGATATCGATACCCAGAATTATCACCATATTGTCCAAAATTGTCAAATTGGATGTAGACGAGACCGCTGTTCTTAGCGCCGAGCGCCTCTTTTAATCCAATTGGAAATCTTATCTTTTTGTTCCGGTATTTTTTATACGTATCAACCCGCCACAGTTTTGAAACATTGAATAAATTAGGGGTATTTATTTTCTCATAGGCGTTAAAGTTTCTCCTCTCATTCAAAAATGGAATTGCCCGCTCAAGACTGATAAGCCCCATTTCAAGATAGACACTGTCAACATTCACAAATGTTGCCGGAAATCGCAAATCACTGTATTTCTCAACGATATTTATCCCTTCAGGAATTCCAACAAATGGAATATAATCACCGACTTTCAGTGTAAATTCATAATCCTTATCCAGATTATTACCAAATTTATCCTTCAAATTCTTTGATATCTTAACCCGATATTGTGAATTCAACCTAAATGGTAGATAAAGATAAATCCGAGATTCGGGATAGGTCTCCTGATAATAATGTTCAGGTACGGAATCAAGCGGCGGGCTGAAAGAAATATTTTTTATCACTTCGCTATGGGTGACGGGATTGGAAAAACACAAACTTAAAGGATAACCACCAGGGATATATTCTACATAGGTGATTAGTGAAAGATAGTTATAGGTATTGAAGAACAGCGCGCGTTCAAGAGTTGTGCCGAGATTACCAACCTTTGCAAGCAAGCCCGGGAAAATATTGACTTCAATCAATGCCTCCCGGGGCAATGGCCTTATGGGAACGAGGACGAGTGTTTTACTATTATCCCATTCCTTTAATGGCCAATCCTTTTTTTCACCCTCCTGCAATTGCCTTACGCTGAATGGGATTTCTTCTTTATATGGTGTGTCCTTTGGCTCTTTATTACCACAATAAACATAAGAAGGCTGTCCATGTGTGGCAAAAATCTTTATTTTATCGTGTACCCTCTCGGGTGCCATTTCAAGATTGAATAAAAGATATATAGGTGATTTTAAATCAACAAAATTCGAACCCTGATAGGGAGTGGAAGTAATCAATATCGGTCTCAGACTCTCAAACTTCCAGGTTGTATCACTATCAAGGCGCATTCCCGTGAGTGACTGAATCTTGTCTTTTTTGAGTGTAACAGTAAACTCGGTTGCAGGTTGCAGGGTATCAGAAGGCATAAATGCCAATGTCCTTGAGCCGAGCCAGCGATACTTACCCCTCATTGGTGGATTGAATTCAAGCGGCCCTTCGGTCTCCTCCCTCGGTATTGCCTGGACTGGCGCCATTGCCTGGTTGAATCCAACAAGGATCTTAAAGGTTTCAAGTTGTCCCTCAACCGAGCCGACCGGTGAGATATGCGTTACCTTTAATGGAATCTTTTCACCCTCAAGAATTTGCTGGGCAATGATATCAATACCCTTTTTTTCTTCTCTTGGGCATGATACACATATAATAATAATTAAAAAAATGGTCGGGATAAAGAAAACTCTTCTCATTCAACCCCCTTAGTTCTATCAACCCTCACATCTTATGGTAGCGATTCAATTTTCTATATTATTCAAATTTTTAATAAAATCAAACAATACCGCAAATCTTATGATATTAAAAATACTGGATCTCTACCGGGTTGATACTACAAGTATTTGATTTATGCCTCAGCCTGGCTGCCGAGTTTTACATCTTTTACTGCACTAGCAACGACATAAATTCTAATGTTGTTGCTATCCGGGTCAGCAGGGAAGATAAAAAATCCTTTCCTCGTTTTGTTGTAACCCAATGTTGCACCATATATTACTTCGTTATCCTGAAATGTCACTTTAATCTTCATACCACGAAATGTGACAGGATCAATCTTGCCAAACCCTTTTACTTCCTGATAATCTTTGTTCCCTTCGTATGTCTTAACAAAGAACACTGCTTTTAACAATTCAGTCTGAATTTCTTCAATATTGCCGTCCTGATGAACAAGATGGAATTTCGGTTTTTCAGGCACGAAATCATGAGTCATCCCTTTAACTACATTACCATTTTTATAATGGAGCACAACTCGGTTTGCTTCAGTTTTCTGTTCCATGGTAATAATATATTTAATTTTTTACAAAAGTCAAGGACGTAAATGTACAATCCTTTCCCACAAATTTCTGAAAAATTCAATTGCCACTGGGTCTTTTATTTTTGGTGACCACATATACTTTGCGAAGCCAATCTGACATAACGCATACCAGCCAAATACAATCTGTCCTATCACAATATAACCAGTCGCGAACTGTCCAAGACCAAAGAGAATACCAAATGCAAATTGACCAATCGTGGCGATGCCAAAAATAAATTGTCCAATGCCCAAAAGAATACCGATGCCAAATTGAGCAATTGTGAACAAACCGATTGCATACTGCCCAATTGCAATAATTCCTTTAGCAACTCTCAGTTTACCATTTTCATCTCTACCCGTTGCAATATGAATCAATGGAATGCCCAGAATTTCAAAGTCTGATTTCCATTCAAAACCGGTTTTTTCCACCAGTCTCTGATTTATCTTAAAACTACAATATGGACAGTATTGTAGTTTTTCCGAAATTTCTCTCTGGCATTGGGGACATTTCATAATAAATATCCGAGCAGTTTCCTATTTAAGTAACACAACTTTTTCGACCTGGTGGTAATCGCCCACTTCTAATTCCACAAAATACACACCCGGTGGCAATCTGATACCAGAACCGTCATCACCAAACCAGATAATATTTGATACTTGATTCTGAATACTGGATACTGGATTAAAGGATTTGACCAAACGACCGGTAGCGTCATATATTTTTATACTGGCTACTTCCAAATTAATTTCGGATTTCGGATTGCGAATTGCAGAATTATTTGGCACTCGGGATTTGGGATTAATTTGGTCAATTGGATTTGGAATTTGAAATTTAATTACAAGGTGGTTTCTAAATGGATTAGGTATAGCTTCAAAAACCAGCGGCAATTTTTGATTAACTTTATCTTCTTTTACCCCAACAAGATTTCTAAATTTTACCGTGCCCCAATCATAATAACTCGGCGCACTCAATGTCCTTCCTGTGATTACTACATCCCCGGAATTCGGATGAACAGCAATAGCAAGGCAGTAGTCTAACGAATCAGAAAAATCATACATTGCTGCCCATCTTTGGTTTCCATCAGCATCATACATAATTGCTACATAGTCATTATATTCTGTAAGACTGCGACTTGTGCCACCAATGAATATGTTGCCTGATTGGTCCATTGCCATACACTTGCCACCTACTTCATCAGAAGGTGTATCATAGTTATGGGCAGGTCCATCATATCTTCTTACCCATAATTCGTTGCCATCAGAATTGTATTTTATCAAAACAATATCACTACCCGTTCCCAATCCCTGGCTCTGCCCCACCACATATACATTTCCTGCGTTATCAACCCTGATTCCATATCCACCATCCGTTCCACTTGTATCAGGATTATTATATCGAGCAGTCCATAATAAGTTTCCCGTACTATCATACTTTATTGTAAGTATATCAGTTGATGTTCCTGGCCATCTTACCGAACCTGTTACATAAACATTTCCGGCAGAATCAACGGCAATATCCCGAGCGATATCTGAACTATCCGCAGGGCCATTATAGGTTCTTACCCAGACCGTATCGCCAGTTTGGGCGTTCAACTTTATTGTCGCATAGTCATATCGTGTGCCGCTGGAAAATGGATTTAAATAACCAACAACATAAACATAGCCATTATTATCGGCGATTACCTTATGTCCTTTATCATTATAGTTACCGATACCGTTAATCCTTGAAACCCAAAGTTGATTACCGGTTGAATCATATTTCACCGTAGCAATATCATCTTGATAAGAAGCTCCACGACTATAGCCAGTAACATATACATTCTCCTGGTTATCAACGCAAACCCAGTGGGCAAAATCATACCCATTCCCGGTGCCATTGTATCTTCTTACCCAAGCAGTATCACCATTCGGTCGGTATTTTATCGTAAAATAATCACCTGCCCCAGAACTCATTGTATAACCGGTTAAATAAATATTGCCTGATGTACCAAGGGCAATACAACTTGCCCGTTCATTATATGAACCGGGGCTAACAAAATTTCTCACCCATATTGTATCTCCATTGGGCGCGTATTTTATTGTCGTCCAATCATTACCACTTCCTGAATTTTCGGTGGTACCGGTTACATAAATATATCCTGAATCGTCAATGGCAATCGCATAAGCCCAGTCTGATAGTGCACCAGCACTCGACCATTTTCTTGCCCAGACCGTATCAACCTGGGCTACTAATATAATTGGCAGAAAAATTATTAATATTAATAATAAATATCTCATAATACCTACTTGTTTACTTTCATTCCTTCTCTTTTAAAATCAAAAATTCTACCCGGCGGTTTTTTTGTCTCCCTCCCTCAGTCGTATTGTCGGCAATCGGTTTTTTTTCACCATATCCAACAGGTATCAAACGAACCGGTTCAATCATATGTTTATCAATTAAATAATCACGGACCGCCTCTGCTCTTTTTTGCGAAAGTTTTAAATTATATTCATCGGACCCAATATTATCAGTATGTCCCTGGACCTCCACATCAATTTCCGGATGCATTGTTAGTATCCTTGCCGCTTCATCAAG
The DNA here is from genome assembly GCA_965649105.1 of Caldifarciminota bacterium. Lineage (GTDB taxonomy): Bacteria > Hydrothermota > Tepidihabitantia > SM23-42 > JAOAFX01 > JAOAFX01. The sequence continues at coordinate 12,477 of CBFGJP010000018.1, read as the reverse complement.
AACCGGATATGATTCTGGTTTCAATTTTGCACTATTGAATTCAAATTCAACACCGTGAAGTATAATGCTTGAACCTTCGCGAAAGATTCTGATCATTTGTTCGGTAGATTTTCCTGATTCAACCCTTACATCAGTCTGAGATGTGACATAGTTTAATGCCTGCGTTTTCAATAGATAAAAACCCGCAGGTACACTATCAAATTCAAAAAAACCATTTTTATCTGAGGCTGTTGTGCGATTCAATTCCATTATAGTCACTTCAGCAACGAGGGGCTCATTTGTTAAATAATCAGCAATAATCCCTTTGATACTGCCGGTTTTTGTGCTAATTTTTTTTAATGTGCGATCGAGTTCTATCTTTTTTCCTGCTTCTACTTTGCACGAAACCGTCTTTGATTCAAACCCGGGACGGGAAAATATCAAATTAAATTCACCAGGCGGTAAGTCCTGTAGTATATAATAACCTGCCGGATTGGTATATGTAATCATTCCTTCTTCGCCTGCCACGGCTATTTCAACTCCCTCAAGCGGTTCGTATTCTTCATTAGTAACAAAACCATAAATAGAACCGACTTCAACCAACCCGGAAGATGTAAATATGGCACAGGAAACAATTAAACAAAAAATAAAAAACGAAAACAAAAAAATTACACGGGACATAAATCCTCCTTTTTATTAAATTTGATAGAAACACTTTTATTTTCAGACCATAAACCTACGAGAAAATTCAATATATAGGTCAACTTTCTTTGTAATATTTTGAATAGTATTTATAGTAGTAGTGATAATAGTAACTACCGGATTTTAATGGTGCACCATTGATAACTACTCCAACTATGTCGGCACGCGCAGAACTTAAAATTTCTTTACTATTTTCCAGTTCCTTAAAATTAGTTTTGTTATACATCACAGTCAATAAAACTCCATCACAATGGCGGGCAAGGTAGGTCGCATCGGCAAATAATAGAATAGGTAAACCATCAACCAGCACATAATCGTATTCACTTTTCAATTTTTCCAGTATTTGCCTCATTTTTTCTGACTCCAAAAAAATAAAAGGATTGGCAGGTACAGCCCCTACGGGCAACAAGAACAAAGGGGTGTTATCCCGAGATTCAATTTCTGATGTTGCCTCTTCACCTTCAGAATGTTGATTTATATCAAGAAACGGCACAATCACATCCGGCAATGTTGCTTCTTCTCTCAACACATCAAATATCCCCTTCTCTTTTCTTAATTTTGTGATGTGTGTAAGATTACCGCGCTTTTTACGAAAATCAGTATCTAACAACAACACCTTTTTGCCCTTCGTAGCAAAAACATAACCGAGATTCAAAGTTACAAATGTCTTGCCCTCTTCAGGGCCAGAAGAGGTTAAATAAATAGTTTTATATTCCTTTTCAGGATGGGCAAATTCGAGGTGTACAGTAAGTTTGCGGAATGCCTCAAAATCAGGACTGGAACGGTCGGAAACGATCTTTAGTTTGCTGGTTCGGTATTCTGAGTTATTAAAACCTAAAAATGTTTTAACTGTGCTTTTTAAATAATTGAAATTAAACCCGGGCTTTAATTTTTTATTATCGTCTTCCAATATGCCTGGTACTGTTCCATATACCGCAAGATTAAGCTTTTCTTTTATTGTATCTGGATCTTTTATTGTATTGTCGAAATATTCGGCAACAAATACGACTGCGGTACCCACGAGAACAGCAAAAAACACAGATAAAAACAGTGTAAGTAAACCGCGGCGTGGATTTACCGGACTGCTGGATACAAAAGGTGGATTGATAAGTTTTATATCAGAAGTGACACCTGCTTCCTGGACACGTGTCTCTTCAAGTTTTTCCGAAAAGAAAGTATATAATTTTTCTGCCGTCTCCCTGTCCCGTTCCAGTCTTGCCAGACTTATTTCATCAGATGGTATATTTTCAAGTTTCAACTGAAGACTTCGGATCTGATTTGTAACACCCTGGATATCAGTCTTTATCGTTGAAACACGTTTTGCAATCTCGTCTTTTAATTGCTCTTTAAAACCTTCATACTTTGCTTTAATTTCAGCATACTTCGGATGCCTTGTAGAATATTCTTTTAAAATTCCCTTTAATTCAGCATCTGCCTGCACGAGCTGTGCATATAATTGCTGGATCCCTTGATCAGAAATCATTGCGGTGGCGATATTTAGTGATGCATCTCTTTCAAGCGTATCGCTGATCAAATATTTGTTAATATCATTCAAAATCTTTTCTTCTATTTCTAATTGATTTTTTCTTGATTCAAGCGTAGATACTTGATTTATCAAAGCCTGTGTTGAAGCCTTTAGGTCAGCAATCTTTTTTATTTCTTTGAAATTTTTTATTTGTTCCTCAAGTTCATTTAATCGTTTCTGATAAAATGCAAGTTGTGATTCTATAAATTCCCTTGATTGGATATACTGAAGACTTTTTTCCTGAATATTTTCTTTGACAAGAATCTCTGACAATGCCCGTGCTATTCTTAATGCCTGTTCACGGTCACCCCAGTAAAGTTCAATTCTGAGAATACCGATAATATTCATTCCCGGAAATATTGTCTTCGCTGATACCATTTTCTTTGCTGCTCCCTCACCTGAAATTGGAACACCAGAACGGTCACCTGCCCGCTCTACTTTATCTGCTTCAAGCACCTTAACCGAAATTGAATTTCTTAAGGCAAGCGCCATCTTACTTCTTGGATAAAATGTAAGTGAATAAGTCTTTCCAGTAATTAAGTTTTGATTCTGAGGAATTGTAAATTCTAAGGGACCAAGATTTATGTATTCTCCATAATTTTTTTGAATAACATCACCCTCTAATTTTAAAGCGAATCCATTTTCTATTATCTTCAATTGATAAGGTCCCAGGGGTTGGTCAAAATTTGATTGTAAATGAATCATTAACTGTATATCTGAATTACCATTTTTAAAAAATGCATAAAGGCCAAGTGTATCAACCACCTTTTCAGCGATCTTCACGCTTAAAAGATTTGCGATAAGGCGTTGTGTAACCGTACCGATCTGCACTGTTGGCGTTTCTGACATACCGGTAAAAAAACCTTCCACAGCGCGGTTTTCGGCAACACCGAGGTCAAAACTTGATAAGAAAATAGGTGTATATGGCCTTGAAAGTCTGAAGATTAAAATACCAAAAAAAACCGGAATTGCAAAAATAAAGAACAATCTACGTCTGCGTAAAAACTTTATCCACAAATCTTGTAAATTTATAGGTTTCTCTTGCTCAAGATAATAATCTGGTAATTCAGAATTAGTCATTATTACTTCACCCTTTCCAGCGTAATATATAAATTGACTGCAGTCAATGTCAAAGTTGCAAATTGCAAAACCGTGCCCCAATTAATAATAAATTTTCTGCCAATGTAAACCCAATCCCCAGCCTTGAGTTCGAAATTTTCTTTTTCAATTCCCTTTTTTAATATATTATCAAGATTAATCGTGTACACCTTCACTCCCGAATCGGTGTTGCGCACAACCTTGACTTTCTTTAGATTAGCACGCTCGCTTGGACCCCCGGCAAGTGCAACATAATCACTTATCCGCAAACCCCTTTGATAATTAACCGTTCCGGGTCTGACCACCTCACCATAGACTGCAACTGTAGAAATACTGGGGCCCTTAAGGATTACTGATACAAGCGGTTGAACAAAATATCTTTTTAGCAAATTGGCAATTGTATCGGCAACCTCATTAGTAGTAAAACCTGCAACACAGATATCACCAACCAGAGGAAATGTAATATTACCATTGTGCATTACCAGCAAATCTCTGGATAATTCCTCCTGTCCGAGAACAACAACCTCAAGCACATCTCCTGGCTCAATACGGTATGCTGATGATTCTGTGTTGATACAAAACAATAGGATTAAATTTACAAACATAAATCTATTATATAATAAAAATCCCTTATTGTCAAGCCTTAACTATTGGCATAATTTACAGCCCGTGTTATTATCAAAATCTCAACATTAACTGTAGATAAGTATGATTGTGCATATATTTAGGTGTTGGAAAATCGCCCTCCATTGCCTCAACCATATAACACCAGATATTCTTATACCGATATTCTAACCCTAAATTGATTCTCCGCTCTTTGATTCTAACGCCCGTGTTGTTCTTATAAAAATTTCTCTGGGTACCAAAATGCCAGACGAAGTTTCCGCCCGGATAAAATTCAAAATCAACAAGATAAGCATAAACGTTTCTTTCGTAAAAAAGTGTATCCTCTTCACTCTTGTGATTATAATTCAAATACAAATTTGGTAGCCATTTTTCATTTATCCGATAGGCAAACTGTAGCTCGGGCATATCATCAAATATTTTTTCGGTAATAAGCAAACCTGAATCATTTACTCTTTTGAATGACCATTTAAGTTCATTAAGAAAACCGAACTTAAATCTTCCGTAACTCTGCCAAAAACGCACATACCAAGTATGCGAATTACCTTCTTCCCGGAATGCTGCTGGTTCATCTGTTGATTCAAGAAGATAATTTGTACCGATGGCCATTTCGGTTCTAAATCTTCCGCCGGTCCAGTTTCTATTGAAAGTTATTTTTAACTTCATAGGATACTTCAAACTTTTGTAGATAATTTTATCCGGTCCATTAGCAGTATTTTGAAGGGAAAAGTTTCTATCAAAATTTTCCACAATTAAAAAAGCCTCAAGATAATTCAAATAATTCTCTCCTAAAAAGTATCCAATTCCAATTTCATCCTCGCCCTTGTAATAATGGGTTGTTATGGATAAAAATAATCGGAGATTTTCTTTTAGTTGGAAAAATGGCTGGAAATAATGATTTGATATATGATGGTCATAATCTCCAATATAACGATTCTGATAGCGAATGCCGATTATCCTTGATAAATAAGCCTCATACCGTAATTCGAGATTGATGAACCAGTTAAGCAAATCAAGGCAACCCTGACTTGTCCGCATACCATTTTTTGTTGAATCAAAACTAATTTCCCAAACTTGAAAATAATGGGCAAGTTGTTTATCAAGAAGATATTGATAATTGGAGTCTTCAGGGGCATAGGCGAACGCAAAATTCCAAATAGCAAACAACAGAATTCCAGCAATAACAAAACTGCAAATACTACCTGCTATTTTCAGTCCTCCGGTCTTATAATATTTTTTTATAAAGATATATCTCCCCAAATGTCTCTTTCTGTTCAACACTTGCCAATCCTTCCTTGACAATTTGTAGCATCCCGAAGAAGTAGGAAACGGCTATTGAGGTATTTCGCTTTTCCTGGAGGAATTTTAAAAAATTGATGCTCTCATTTTTTTCAAGAACCTGCTTCAAATCTTCAATGACCTTTTCAATTGGTATCAATTGCCTCTTTATCAGGACGGCTTCCTTTTCAGTGGGTTTGAAACTTTTGAATGCCAGTATCAGGCTGGTCAGGTCTCCTTCTTCAAGGACGGCGGTAGGTTCGACCTTCGCAAATCGAGGAAACTGTTTACTTGAGATAATTTCCATTTCTCCAAAATACCGTGCAATCTCTTTATATTTTTTGTATTCTTCAATGATCTGCATCAATGTAATGGACTTGGTTTCTTCCTCATCTTCCGGTGTTCTGGGTAAAAGTGAACGGACCTTTAACCTTATTAATATTGCTGCCATCAAAAGAAAGTCCGCTGCATCTTCGAGGTCTTCGCGTTCAATCTTTCTTATGTAATCAAGATATTCTTCAGCAACCTGGGCTATTGGAATGTCAAATATATCAACCTCTTTTTTCCGCACAAGATATACGAGAAGGTCGATGGGTCCATAATAAATGCCGATATCAATCTTCACACCTTAATTTTAATCATCAGACTTGAAATGTCAAGAAATTTTATTTTGTAAATCTAAGTATATTTAAAAGTAGATCTTTATGTTCATTTAACCTTCTTACTGTATAATCTCCAATCAATTGTAGAGTCTGGAAAGTAGGATAAGCCTCTTTCTCGCGAACCTTCTTTAAAAGAAATATGCTCAAAAATCTAAAAAATGAAGTGCCCAAAAAGAGAATATGAAAATTGACAAATGTCTGTCCCAGGAATTCAAAACTAAAATTTTCAAGCAGCTGGGCTATCCAGCCACCAAATATTGAAGACAAAAAACCACATATTCCTGTTATCGTAGAAAAAACAGCAAAATATGACTCTTTCAATTCTTTCTCTTCAGTCAAACTCAACAGAATATTGAAAAGGCTCAAGTTAATCCCACACCAGAATAAGCCGCTAAAAAATGCGTCAATCCAAATCGGCAAAATAAAATCCGGACGGGCAAAAAGCCATATTATTGGCAGAAATACAATACCTACAAAATTTATTGTTAAAATTGGTTTTGACCTAACTCGGTCAATCATTTTACCCCAGAATATCTGAAAGACTAAACTTGCAATGCCCGCAATGATTCCATAAATGGCAATCGTTGAATAAGCCATCTTTAAATTTTTTATCATATGGACAACATAGAAAGGTGCAGCGATACCCGCAAATAAATACCAGAATGATACAAATTTTAAAAGGGCAAGAAAATTGCTGTCTTTCATCGGTTTTAGGAATACATCTTTAAAGTGTATAACCTTTTTTTCAAACCTTGGCTCGGGCTGAAATGAAAGGGTAATGCCGGCAAGGGTTGAGAAAAAAACCGCCGTAGAGAAGATCATTATAAATGCCTGATTAGAGCTGAATAAATCAAGGACCTTTCCCCCGAGATAATTTACGACCATACCAACTCCACTCACTATTGTTGTCCGTATTCCGAAATATCTTCCTCTTTCCTCTTTTGGAATCAAATCGCTCATCCAGGAAAGCCAGAGGTTACCTGAAAAATTTAAAAGAAGGTTAAACAAAAATATTATAACAAAAAAGGTATTTATACTGATACGGATATTAAAAATAAGTGCTATTACAAAAAATATAAAGAGTCCTCTACCAATCAATGCAGTAAAAAGACAGGGAATTTTCCTTTTACCAATTATATTTGCAAGATAGGCGGCGAAAAAACCCACACCCGCAAGTATTGATGGAATTGCTGTCAAAATACCTATATGGAATGGCTTGGCATTTAAAAATAAAGCAAATGAAGTTAAAAACATACCACCGGTCAGGGTGATATGGAATTGTGCAAAAACTCCTTCTATGATTGAAATCCGTTTACCAGAGGCTAAATCGCTTTCCATTGATATTAGATTCCATTACACAATCGTCATATAACCAATGCATAAACCATAATTTCTTCTTCCTTACCCTTTACTTTCACCTTACCCAGTTCTTTAAAATGTAGTTCAATTGTAGGATGCGAACTGACCACTCGATAGGTTTCTTCACCAATGATCACACTCACCCCGAACTCCTTGGTCAAACCTTCCAATCTTGAAGCAAGATTTACCGCATCACCAATGACAGTATATTCCATTCGCATCGGCGAACCAAAATTACCGCTAACGACCTCACCTGAATTGATACCAACTCCAATCTTGAGGCCAAGATGTTCAGCCCGTTTTACCATCTCCTTGGCACAAAGGCATGCATTTAATGCCGAATTTTTCAATCTGGCTGGGTGCCCGAATACTGCCATTACACAATCGCCAATGAATTTATCAATCCTGCCCTGATATTTGAATACAATCATCACCATCTCAGTCAGAAACCTGTTTAATGAACTTGCCACCTCTTCGGGTGTTGACTTCTCTGTATAGGGTGTGAAATTTCTAATATCTGCAAAAAGGACTGTGCAGAAAACCCTTTCTCCACCGAGTCGAGGGGGTTCCTTGATAATCTTTTCCACAAGTTCCTTGGAATAATACCTTGAAAAAATAGATTTTAATCTGCGTTTTTCTCTTTCTTCAAAACGGTAGCGATATATAAGTGAGACAATTATAGTCAGAACTAATGTATAATAAGTACGTATGATTTGGAATTCAATGTTTTTATAAAAAAGAACAAATGAGATTACAAGGGTTACCAGGAAACTTATCAAATATACAAACACATATACCCTCGTTGGATAATAACTTGTAAAAAAAGCGATGAGGAAGGATAAAAATAAGGTAATTATCAAAATATATAGATAAGGAATTTCTTTTATCTTTATTTGGTTTATAAAATCGTAAACTAAATTCGCTTGTATCAATATCCCGGGAAAATGTCTTTTAAACGGGACCGAATGGTAGTCAAATAAACCAGATGCAGTACCGCCGATGAGGACTATCTTATCGGTAAAATATTCTTCAGGGACACGGTGCAAATATACATCGCTGAAGGATATTCTCCGGAATGAATTGGTATCAAGGTAACGAATTAAAAATTTTTTATCAAGAAAGATATTGTTTGTTTGACGAGAAATCTGATATGCAAATGTTGGTCTCTGATTTAGTTCTCTATAACCATTACGCACAACCCCATCTTCATCAGCAACTATCTCACCCACCCCAGTGGAACATATATTTCCAAAGATCGGTTCCTTATTTAATGAAGAAACAAGAACCACATTGCGGTTACGTAGTATTACATTTATAATAGTTGAATCAAAATCTGGTTTTTGATAATATCTCCTTGCATATACAGGTAGTGTATCAGGCTCGCCAAAAAATATATCAATCCCGATGACCCGAGCGGAATTAAGATAATCAATTACCTCTGCAAAATATGCCCGGGGCCAGTTCTGATAGCGACCGAGCTTTTCTAAACTTACCTCATCAATATCAACAATCACAATATCTTCTATGTATTTTTCTGAAATCGCAATACGATATTTATAATCATAAATCTTATGGTCAAAAGGTTGATAAAGAGGTTTATAAAGACAAATAATATTTACGAAAATAACTACGGCGATAGAGAGAAAAATATTTTTTACAACTCTATTCATTTAAATTGTCGCTCAAATGCCTTGACAAAAACTTCTGCCAGTTTAGGATCAAACTGTGTTTTGCGATGCTTCTTTATCTCATTTAATGCGACATTTGTATCCATTCTGGGACGGTAAGGACGGTCCGATGTCATAGCATCAAATGAATCAGCAATGGCAATAATCCTTGCACCAAGGGGAATCTTATCCCCCTTCAATCCCATTGGATAACCGGTGCCATCGTATTTTTCATGGTGATGCAGAATATTAGGAACAAGGCTTTTAAGCTTCTTTATTGGCTCAACGATTTCGGCACCAAATTCAGGATGGCGTTTCATATATGAATATTCCTCTTCATTCAGTAGTCCTGGTTTTGACAGTATTCGATCCGGTATGCCAATCTTTCCAACATCGTGCAGGACCGCGGACAATTCAAGGTCTTTCAATAATTCTTTATCAAGTTCCAGTCCTTCACCAATCAACAATGCATATTCAACAACACGGGCTGAATGTCCTTTGGTATATGGGTCCTTGGCATCTATCGCCTCTACGATTGCCCTGATAGAAGATAAAAACAATTCATCAAGTTCTTTATACAGAGAGGCATTCTCAATCGCAATCGCCATCTGGTTTGCCAGCGCCAGATACATTTCTAAATCATCTTCATTAAATTGCTTATTGCCCCTTTTATTTAAAACCTCAGCGACACCAATTATCTTACCTTTCACCATAAGCGGCACCGCAAGAATGGAGCGTGTTACAAATTTTGTCTTCTTATCAACACCACTGAACCAGCGTGGATCTTTTGTAACATCAGGAACGAGCAAGGGCTTTTTGTGCTGGGCAACCCAGCCCACAATACCCTTTCCCATTGGAATGCGGATCTCCTTAACCTCCTTGCCCTTTTCACCACGAGCGGTAATAAAATATAGTTCATTCTTTTCTTCATCAATACGAAACACACTTGATGCTTCGGCATCCATAAGTTCTTCTGCCTTTTGAAGTATGATATTTAATAGGGCATCAATATCAAGGGTAGAAGAAAAAACGATTGAGGCATCAATCAAGGTTTCAAGATTTTTTATCTTCCTCTTAAGTTCATATACCTTTGATTTCATAATTACACTCCCCTGCACCAAACTTCTCCCCATAATATAATTGCACCTGAGAATCTATATCCGGACGCAACTTATCAATATATTCTTTCGCCATATCATAAGAAGCGCGGTCGTTCGCAACCGGATCAAAACCCGCAAGAATACCGACATCCGAACAAATCGGCGGTTCCGATGTGGAAAGGCAATCACAATCAGGTGTGATGTTAGTAAGAAAATTCAAATAAAATATTTTTTTATCTTTTATAAAATTTGCTGTATACTGAGCAATTCCTTTTTGCACCTCATCCGATGCGGCACTCCAGGAAAATTTAATTGCCCGCTGAGGGCAGATAGACATACAACCCGCACAGCCACTACATCTATTGGGGTTTATTTGAACATTTTTCTTCTCTTTCTCAATCGCCTTATACGCACAATAATCATAACACTTAAGGCAGAAATTGCATTTTTCCTTCTCAATATAAGGGCGGGAACGAGAATGTAAATGAAGTTTACCACCCTTTGAGGCACAACCCATCCCCAAATTCTTCAATGCACCCCCGAAACCGGTGAGTAAATGTCCCTTGAAATGGCTGATGCAAAATATCGTGTCAATATTCCTGAAAACCCGGGCAATCTTTGAACCATTTATTTCAAAATATTCATCACCATATATTCCATCCCCAATTATAATCGGTGCAAAATCAAATCCGTGTTCTTTTGCAAGTTCAATATGAGAATCACCCTTAAATCTTCTTCCTGAATAAAGGGTTGTTGTATCGGTCAAAAACGGTCTACCACCTGCCCTTCTTATCAATTCAACAATCGTGCGGACATACAAAGGGCTGACAAAATTGACATTTCCATCTTCGCCAAAATGGGTCTTCACCGCAACTATCTTACCAGTTTCTATTATCTTTAATCCCCCGGAGGCATCAATCAATCGTTCCAGCATTTTAAGATAATGTTCCCTCTGTTTTTTGCGGAAATCAAGAAAATATAAATTCTGCATGACAGATAATACCCAAATAGTGGAAAATTTCAAGTGCTATTTGTTTATAAAATCAGTCTGCTATCACAATCTTCTTACCTGCCTTTTTTCCATCATCTGTCTTGAGTTCTATAAAATAGGTCCCAGCAGGAACCCATCTATGTCTGAAGTCCCTCCTGTCCCAGTAAATAGTAAATTCTCCTTCTCCCTTTGTTCTAAATAGCGTTCTTAAAAGATTCCCGGTGTTATCATACACATTTATATCTGTTCTCTCGCCGATGGTGCTGAATTTAACAAAGACCCTTTCTCGTGCAGGATTTGGGTATACTGCGAGATCAATTCTATAATCATCTCTTCGAACAAACTCTTCTTCACCCACGATGGGTAATATTGTAAAAGGCAATGGATTTATTGCAGTTGTTGTATCATTTGTGGTCATCGCCGTAAACCTAATATAACAATTATTAGAACCCTGGATATTTGGCGGTATGCGCCACTGATATCTGCAGTTATTTTTCAAATTTGTAGCAATAAGACTCCAGGGACCGCCAGGACCAGTCGTGGAGAGATCGAGTCTTACAGTCGCAGTCCCTGAAGGCACCCCGCAGGTCCATTTTATAAACTGGATTGAACCCCGATAGAATTTCTGTCCACCCCGGGGAAATATCGGAAATATAAATAAATTCTGTGGTATAGAAGATTCTTTATAAAATCTTGGCCTGTTCCGTGAATTCCAGGAATCACCTTCATCACCTACTACAAGGATATCAGGATAACCGTTGTGGTCCGCATCCGCACCTACCCTGAATGCCTGTGGAGTTCCTGGGCGTGGTGTTTTGAATGTAGTATCTTGGGTCCAACCTGAACCGGTATTCCGCCATATCGTTACCGTGCTATCACCAAATGCACACAAATCAACGAAGCCATCTAAATTCATATCAAATAACTGGGTGAGGTCGTAAGGACCGGTTGTTGGCAACCCTGTTGAATATGCCGCCCAGGTATTATTGCCTTGCCAAATCCAAACCTCCACCCCACCACCTGAATTGCAGAAGGCAAGGTCTAAATCTCCATCATTGTCTACATCGCCGAGGGATGGCCCCTTTCTACCCAAACTACCCCCTGGTGGCAAATTACCATCGGCATTTGAGAAACTACCTGCACCATTTCCGAGATATATACTGCCATATTGGTGTGCGACACAGAAATCAGCATAACCATCGTTATTCACATCACCAAAAATAAAATCCATTGTGGAGTTTCCACCGATAAAGCCGAATGATTGATGCCAAGTTCCATCACCATGGTTTAAAAAAATATGGATACCATCATCTGCACCAAAAGAATTCCCCCCAATATCTAAATCACCATCATTATCTATATCTGCAAAATCCGTGCAAAACATGCCCCAGGAGTTTGGGTCACCGATAGAAATACCATCATCCCAAGGAATCCAGTTCTGACCTGTCCCATCACCAAGGGCAACCTCCATAATTGAATCACCGAAATCGTT
>CBFGJP010000017.1:11035-39670 GCA_965649105.1 Caldifarciminota bacterium | reverse complement strand
TTTATGGTAAAGATTAGAAATTTCATTATTTTTAATATTATAATATGGGCATTTTTATTCGCAGGTGAAGTTAGTAAATATAAAAAAGGAAACCTTGTTATTGAAAATATTCCAGAAATCCCGGTAAGTTTGATTAAAAAACTCAATTCATACCAGGATGTTCGTTATGCATACTTCCTTGATTGGCTACCTGATGATAAAGGAATTCTAATCGCCACCAGATTTGCTGATGTCAGCCAGATTCATCAGGTTGAATTTCCCGGTGGGATGCGCCGTCAGTTAACATTCTTTGATGAACCGGTAGGCGGTGGTGAAGTCTGTCCGAATTATACGGTTCCCTATTTCTTATTCAGCAAAGACTCAGCAGGTAATGAATGCGACCAGATTTATAAATATAACTATCTAACCGGAGAATATGAAATTCTTACGGATGGGAAATCGAAATATGGTGATTACCTGTGGTCAAGAAATGGTGAAAAATTTGCATTTACCAGCACAAAGAGGAATAATAAAGATTTTGACATATATCTGGGAGATTTAAGTGGGGAGAAAAGTCACCGGTTGGTCTTAAAAGTTGATGGAGACTGGAGCCCTGTTGACTGGTCTTTTGATGATACAAAATTATTACTACATAAATACATATCCGCGAACGAATCACAACTTTTTATTTTTGATACTAAAACCGGCAATCTGAATGAAATCAATCCCATTGATAAAAAAGTATCTTATGGTAGGGCAAAATGGGCCAAAGGCGATAAAGGAATTTTTTATATATCCGATGAGTTTGGTGAATTCAACCAACTTATTTATTATGACATACCAACCGGGAAGAAAGAAATCCTAACCAAAAATATCCCCTGGGATATCGTCAACTTTGACCTTTCTCCCAATGGAGATACCATTGCCTTTGTTAGCAACGAAAACGGCATTGCAAAATTATATATCCTGGAAATGCCGACAAGAAGAACCAATATAATAAATATGCCTATCGGCTGGATTGGTGGGATAAAATTTAAACCCGATGGTAAGAGTCTTGCATTGACTCTAATTACCTATCGTGCACCGAGCGATGTATATTCTCTTGAATTCAAAAATAAGAGATTGATACGCTGGACATATTCAGAGATCGCCGGGCTTGATACTACTCGTTTTGTTGCCCCAGAGTTAATTAATTACGAAACATTTGATAGTATAGATGGTAAGCCAAGGATGATACCTGCATTTGTATACAAACCGAGGAAGTCGGGACCGCATCCGGTGATAATTGATTTACATGGTGGACCTTCTGGGCAGTATATACCGGCCTTCGCGCCAATGATTCAGTATTATGTGAATGAACTCGGCTGTGCGGTAATCTGTCCGAATTTTCGTGGTTCAAGCGGGTATGGCAAAACTTTCCTAACCCTTGATGACGGCTATAAAAGGGAAGATGCAGTAAAAGATGTTGGGCAATTGTTAGAATGGATTAAAAAGCAATCTGAATTTGATTCCAAAAGAATTGCAGTCATCGGGGGTTCCTATGGTGGCTATATGGTCCTTGCCTGTATGGTCCATTATTCTGATTATCTAAGATGCGGGATTGATTTCTGTGGCATAAGCAATTTTGTCACTTTCTTAAAAAATACCGCAGATTATCGCAAGGATATTAGAAGGACTGAATATGGAGATGAGCGAGACCCGAAGATGCAGGAATTTTTGACCAGGATTTCTCCGCTGACAAATAGCCATAAGATAAAAAAGCCATTATTTGTTGTCCAGGGACTCAATGACCCGAGGGTGCCGGTGAGCGAGGCACGCCAGATTGTTGAGGCCGTACGAAAAAATAATGTGGATGTCTGGTTTTTGATTGCCGAGGATGAAGGGCATGGATTCAGCAAAAAACAAAACCGCGATTTCTACCAACAGGCAGCAGTTCTGTTTTTAGAAAGGTATTTGTTGAAGTAAAACATCCCTAAAATTATTCTTGTGGAAATAAATTTCCTACTTCAATATATATTCAAAAGATTTTGCGACGATTAGACTATTTGACGGTAAGACTATAATTTTTTAGCGTGGTTCGGCATTCATTAAAGAATTTTATTGTCTTATCTTCCCGGTAGTCAGGATATGTCCATTCCAATGGATGGAATTGATGGTTTTTGTAAATTAGGGTGACTTCAGCATATATTCCTTTACCAAGATATATTCTATGTGAATAGTTCTTTGTTGAAGCAAGGACGATGTTGCTTAAAGAAATCAAACCCGGGTCAATATTAATCATCCTGCCGCCATTCTCATTCAAAAATTTTTTTTCAATCTCATTTGACCGATGCTTTAATTCTATCAATAAATCAGGAGAGATTAATTTTTCAAATAATACCCATTGCCTCAAAAGATTTTCACCCATCTCTTTGTTGTAGTATGTGGTATGGATAAAGGGAATGACATTGGATTTTTTTGTCACACCACCAAGTATTTCGCTAAATTCTTTCAGTGCAACATCTATATCAACATCTTCAACAAATATCAAGCCGGCAAAGGCGAGGACCTTTTGGGGCTTATGAATCTCTGCCATCGCAGACCTTTACGCACACCCCGCAGATATACTGACCAATACCAGGCATCTTTGAAAATTCTTTTAACTTTACCAGGCACTTTTTTAAATCCACGCCCTTTTCACTTATTGCCTGTGCCGGACAGGCAATTATACATTTCTTGCACACACCGCAATCACCATTGATCTTTTTATCCGGTTCAAATTCAAGGTCAGTAAGGATGGAAATATATCTAACCCTTGCCCCATATTCAGGATTTATTACCAGTCCGCTCCTGCCGATAAACCCAAGCCCACATTCAACCGCAAGAACTTTATGTGATATGTGCCCTTTTTGGTTCTGCCAATCAACGGTTTGGGATGATGGAATGGCAATCGCCCTAGCGCCTTTTTCTTCTATGAACCGAACAAGATGATAAGCAGCCTGGTCTAAAAGCCAGTTAACAGTTTTGTAATGTTGTTTGTAGATTAGTGTGGGATGGTCTACAATTGAATTTAACACCTCATTTGAGATTGGATAGCCAAATACAATCACCCGGGGATATTTATAGTTTATTTCCAACATCTCAACACCTTCGGGGATATTACCGAAACCAATTAATTTTACCCCGAATTTATTCAAAAATTCTCTTATCTCTTGCTTTATTGACATTAATCCGTGAGGTCTTTGAATTCTTTTTCTATCTCTTCATCAACCTTTTTTTGCTTCTGTTCTACGGCTGTTTCCGGAAAAGACTGAGAACTTGGTGGTGTTTCAATTGCGGGTTCGGCAAAATCCTCTTCCCGTGGCAATTCACTCAAATCTTTAATTCCAAAGTGCCGTAAAAATGCGTTCGTCGTTGCATATTTTATGGGTCTGCCCGGCGTTGGTAATCTTCCGGTAGTCTTTATCAATCCCTTTTCTAATAGACTATCAAGAATATACGAACAATCAACACCCCGTGCTTTTTCAATTTCTGCACGGGTGATCGGCTGGTGATAGGCAATTATTGCCAGGGTCTCAAGGGCTGCCTTCGATAGTTTCTCTTTCTTTTGTTTCAACTTTCCCACATAATCCGCATATTCCGGTAAGGTATAGATCTGATAACCACCGGCGACCTCTTTAATCTCAAATGCCCTGCCGGTTTGTTTATATTCTTCGTTTAAAATTTCCAGATTATTTTTCACCTCTTCTTCAGAACAATTGATAATGCCGGCAATCCGCTCCAGACTGAGCGGGGTATCGGTTGCTATCAATAATGCCTCAATTATCTGCTTCATATAGTCCTATCAGTTTAGAGACTATTTTATCCCAATTAAACCTTTCGTCAATAGTCTTCTTTGCGTTCGCACCAAGTTTATTGGAGAGTTCTTTATTATGGGCAAGTTCTTTTATCGCCTTCGCAAGTGCATCTGGGTCATTATCTTTAACAAGGATCCCATTATGCCCATTTATCACCACATCCGTAATCCCACCAACATTGGATGCAATCACCGGTTTTGAATAACTCATCGCCTCAATCATCACAACGCCAAGTCCTTCTGTATCACCATGTTTATCATATATTGCAGGCAGAACAAAAAAACTACAGGTTCTATAGTAATTATGCAAGTCTTCCTTAGAGACCCAGCCGGTAAATTTAATTCTCTCACCCAATCTATAATCCTGGGTCATCTTCTCCCAGTTTTTTCTTTTCGGCCCATCCCCGACAATAACAACATTATGAGGTATTTCTTTATGAATCATTCTAAAGGCTTCAATCAAGATATGGACCCCTTTTCTTTCTACATGTCTGCCCACGAAAAGAACGAAATTCTCATCTGAGATAGAATTAATCTGTGATTCAACTGTGATACTAAATGGTATAATGGGAATCCCTTTTTTTACTATACCCTTCAACTCACCCGCAGTATGATTTGATATTGCGGTGATGACATCCGCCCGATTTATAAGATAAGCGAATGGTTTGACCAGAAATGGAAATTTCTTTTTTAACCAGCGAATCTCGAGTCCATAAAAAGTAGCAAAAATGCGACTCCTTGATACCGCCTTGGCACATACTCCAAACAATATGTGGGGAAAGGGCCAGTTTACATGAATAATATCAAACTTTTTAGAACAGACCAATTTCGCAATAGCAATTGTTCCAAAGATGACATAAAAGAGACTCAACAATACATTCAATCCACCTTTTCCGAATTTGTCCACCGCGGTCTCTTCATGCGTCAATCTTTCATATTTCTTAAAAAAATATCTAAATCGGTAAACAGGTATACCTTTGTAAATTTGATTTTTTAATCCTTTATATGATGAGGTAAATACCGACACCTCTATTCCCTTTTTTCGCAGTCTCTCAATCAATTCAATCATCCAGGGTGTTATAACATCACCTTCAAATCTTGGAAATGCGGTGGCAACGAAGAGAACCTTCATAAAAAATCGTTATTGGCTATCAGGCATAGTTGCTGTTATGTTTTTTTGGTTGTTGAATAGGTAAATAATAAAATATCTTACCATATGACTATGCCCAGTGACCATACAAAATTCTACGCCCAATAACCAAATCTATTATTTCCTTATCTTCCATTTCACAATATTCCATATCGCCTGGATGCCGTCTTTTACACCGATCTTTTTTCCCGCGGTCCGGCCATAATACGAAATCGGGACTTCAAAAATTTTGATACCCCTTGTTAGCAATTTACAGGTAATCTCCGGCTCTATCTCAAAGCGCGACGAAACAAGATTCAAATCCTGCATCAGTTTTCTGTCAATCATCTTATAACAGGTCTCCATATCCGTGATATGCCCTTTAAATAACAGATTGGTCAGTAAGGTCAAGACCCGATTCGCAAAATAACTCTTTTTTAGAAATTTACCCCTCCCAAGAATCCGCGAGCCATAGACGACCTTTGTTTTACCCTTTATAATTGGTTCAAGGAGTCGCGGATAATCCATTGGTGAATACTCTAAATCCGCATCCTGAATTATAATCACATCTCCTTCAGCATATTTTAAACCGGTTCTGATTGCTGAGCCCTTGCCCATATTTCTTTCATGGAATATAACTTTTACACCTTTTAATTTTAATTTTTCTAAATAATCCCTTGTGCCATCTGTAGAAAAATCATCGACGATAATGATTTCTTTATTTAGATCAACTGCCTTAACCTCCTTTATCAATTTATCAATATTAGCTAATTCATTATAAACCGGGATAATGACTGAAATTATATTTCTTGACTTCACCTTTTGATTATAATAAAAATTATGATAGTGTCAATTATAGATTATTATCCTTCAAAAATCAGAATTTATAATTTATTCCAATTTTACCTGGTTCTGCTTCCAACCCCAAGCCGGATTCTTCTTTAAATACTGCCACATTTATTACCGAGACGATGCGGTTTATTATCATAAATCCAGTCATAAATGTGGCACGCCGAAAATTCTCCCGTGCGGTTTTTCTTTTCTCCCAGTATAAATTTCTGTTTGTTAAGGTATCCCATTCCCATACATCTTCACCAAAATAGCCATGCTCTTTAATGTATTCCTGTTGTTTTACCGGGTCATTTGGATAATACGAACCTGCATCCCTTTCAACAACGAGATTGTATTCTTCAGAAGAATTGAAGTCTTCAAGATTATCAAAGTATTCGTCATCCTCACGCAAGGGATTTGCACCAGCATGTTCAAATGCAAAAATCTTTGAAGACGATTTTAATTTACTGCCAAAATAGTTGAATGTATAATACGAAACCCAAAATGAACCTTCCATAATGAAAAATGCCCTTGCCTCATTTTTTTTCTGCAAAATCCATTCACCCCAGCCCGGCATTATTGCCGAAGCAAGGATAGGGTTCATTCCTTGAAAAATTATTAGTGTCAGACCGAAAACCAAATTACCTCCTTATTTCAACACTGCGAATTTTTTTAATTTTACTTCTTTTTTATTGCTGTTCTTCGCTTCAATGCGCAGGATATATACACCATTAGACTGATTTTTGAAATCAAAATAACATTCGTTATATTCGTTCGGTGTTATATCATATAACTTCATACCACCAATTCTATGTCCGGTTATATCCAGGATATCAACCTTCACTTCAGCATTCTGAGAAAGATAGAAACGCACTGTCCCTATCCCTTTTACTGGCGACGGATAGATATAGAATGAACCGATGAGTTCTGATGAACCCAGAATTTCAAAATATCTTCCTTTATACACGCCCCAGTTTTTATTTGAATTCATATAGCCACTCCAGGATACCTCTTTTCCCGGGAAATCCCAGATATAAATCTTTCCCGAATCACTTCCACAGGCAAGTTCTAAATCACCATCATAATCAATATCCGCGATAAAACCCGGAGATGAGAAACCACCATCGCCAAATAATGGAGAAAATAAAAATTCACGATTACGATTATAGATAATCTTTAACTGTCCTGAACTTAATGTATCCTTTGGTGCAAGGCTGAATACAATCTCTTCTCCAATGATTGTGTCAAGATTCGCAATTAAAAGGGGATATGAAATATTTACATCCGTGTTGAAAGGAAAATCATTTTCAATTGTACCATTTCTATTAAAAACATAAAGAGTTTTACTACTATTTGGTGAGATAATTTCAAGATAACCATCCTTATCAATATCCGCCAGGGCCGGTGTATAATAAAAGACCGTATCAATCCAGGTCTCAAATTTCTGTTCAAGGGTATCTTCACCATAAATATAGAATGTTCCGTAACCATTGACGATTGCGGCTTCAGGCTTACCATCCCGGTCTATATCACCGACGACCGGGGATGAGTATGTAAGCATATTATGTTGAGCGTCTGGAAATTCCTTGATTATACCATCTTTATTCACAAGCCAGAACCTACCATCGGCACCAAGAACACCAATCTTTCTATTTAATTCATCAAAGACACAGGGCGTAGAATAAATCCAGGAGTTAAGATAGATTGGAAAGTTAGCAATATTTGTACCATCACTATTTAGGCAGTATAACTTCCGGTCTTCAGAGCCGAAAATAATCTCCAATTTACCATCTCCATCTATATCAAATAATAATGGTGCACCGAGGATTATGCCGTCGGTCCGGAACGGAAAATTCGTTATGGGTGTGAGTGTTATTCCATCCATTGCTTGTAAATAAAATCCAGAGCCAAATATAATATCTTCAGCACCATCATTGTTAATGTCGCCGATTGAGGTAAATGTGGTAATTGTATCAACAATTGCCGAACGATAAGGAGTTCCATCGTGATTATAAACATAGATATGTCCATAACGGGTGGCAGCAACTATTTCAACATCTCCATTACCATCAAGATCGCCGTAATTCAAAGAATAAATTGTTTTTCTCACTGGTAGCGAAACTGGAAATCCTTTTTGATAGATATCAAAATTGACCGAAAAATTCATCAAAGTATCAAGTTTTGAGAGAACCTCAAGATTCAAAAGTGATTTGCCAAAGTAACTATCAGAATTGGGATTGGTGAATGGCCCGAATTTACGATTTGATTTGTTGGAGTCGTCGGAAAAAAAGAAATCATATTTAGAGCCATAATATTCAATTGTATCAACATATACCCAGGCATCAAAATGCTGTATGCCGTCTGCCTCTTCAACATCAATTCCTTTATGCTTCGGATCAACCTGAATTGTATTATATCCATAATTTGCATATATAACATTATCATCAATATGCCAGATTAATATTCCACTACCGGGCAAAAAGAAATCAAATTCACCATTATCAACATATACTGGTATCCCATCCTCAACATCAATTATGATTGTATCTTTTTGTTTTATATCCTGCTGACGGTTTTCAACTAAAAAGAATTCAGTTGGTGAAATGGGTATCTTAATCATTGTTTGATTTGCAACACCGGATTGTGTTGTATCAACTGTTGAGGCACGCAGGGTTAATAAACTTTCGGGATGGGTTACCACCAGCGGCTCAACCCAAACCGGGTCACTGGTATAATGGCCAAAAAAGTATCTTGTCCAGGCACCCAAATTTGCCGGAATTGAACCTTCAGGCACACCGGCATCAGGCATTCCAACCCAGCCGCCGGTCCCCATTAAATCAAATGCACCAACACCATTTGACCAACCGCTGATATCATAAAGATCCGGCAAGCCAAGGATATGACCGAATTCGTGGACCGTGGTACCAAGTGCACCAACCATATACCAATCAACCCTCGCCATTTCAGATAAACAACTTATTGGACACTGGATTGTATCTTCACCATTATTTGCAATGATATAAGGTACGCCAAGATAATACTCTAATGCCCCGGGTGGAATTGTTGCTGAAGGTATATCGCGAAATCTATAGAAATTGATACTCGTTTGAAGAAGTGTACCGGCATGGAAGACAATTATTGCATCATAGTCAGAAAAATCAATCGTTTCATCCATATCAGCAGCGGCAATCGCATCTGCAACAATTCTGACCATACCCATTTCCATCGCATAGGAATTGAACCAGACAATACCCGTTGCAGGGTTATAATGGTCATATCCACTGTAGTATCCCATTTTATGGGGCAATTGATAACAATCAGTAGGACGATCGGGTTTAACGGTGTATGTCACATTACAATGCCCGAACGAATTCGCTTTAAAGTAATTATGTAAAAAATCCATCTGCCTTTCAAAATATTTTTTGGTATGGGGTGGGTCATAGTAAAGACCGTCTGATGGCGAGCCAAAGCCTTTTAGATCCATTTTACCGTTTCCTGTAGTCAACGAATCATCGTCTTCAACAAACTCTACCCTTAGAACGAGGATACGCAGGCTCTGCATTCTTTCACCTAATTTCGGACGGGGTAGACCAAATTCTTTAAAGAAATGGGTTGTCTTTAACATCCGCGGTTGTATTGTTTCAACCCCTTTGGGGCTAACAATGTTAATCTTTTTAATATTAACTTCAGGAAGTGGTGAAGGATTATAATTTTTATTTCTTGTTATCACCACTTTCTCGGCTCCGCCGAGGCTTAATAAAAATAAAATTGTTAGAATTGGACGCAAATTAACCTCCATAGTCTAAAATTATAACTACCTTTCACCTAAAGTCAATAATACTAAACTCAAATAGTCCTTTGGACTCAGCATGTTTCAAAACCTTATCCGGTATTGATATTGCAGGCTATATTCGCCAGTCTCATCCCTTTTAATTAGAATCTCATTGCGGTCGTCGATAAAATATTCTACATTGAATTCATTAGAAAAGGATGTAATATCATAGGTGTAAGTAATAAATAGGTTGCGCGAGATATATTTACCAACCGTAACTTTGGTCTTTTCCTGTGGTTCAAAAATCGGTGCCTCAACCCGGAAGTAATCAAGTCCAGTATAAGCCCTGAGTCTCCTTGATACATCACTCTCAAGATAAGCAAGCACAGTCCTCGGTAATACCCTACCCATATATTCACCTTGTTTCATAGATTCAAGTTCGCGCCAGGTTATATTTAAATTCATATAGGTCAAAATATCCTGTTCACTGTAGCGCGGGGGTTCAGAAAAAAATTCAAAAATCGGTTCAGAAATATTACCAGTACAATGAAGAATAATTTTTATTTCCTGGTTTGTTTCAGGCTCTCTTTCCCGGGTATTCAACTCCGCCCAGAAATCAAGTTCAGGGTCAATAATTTCCTGGGGAATAAATGTTATTTTACCGCTTGTTATTTTTAAAATATGATTCAACCAGTAATAATTTCCTCGTTTTGTTTCAAGATTTCCTGAAATATATAGCGGTGTTTGTTCTTTTATGATATAAATCTCACCACCGAACTCAATATCCGCATCCCGATTCCGCAGCCAGATATTCCTGTCACCGATCAATTTTAAATTCATTCGCCATTCCTTTTTTTCTTCTTCAGCACCTGACTCAAGATATGTTCCGAATTCAACCGGGATGATACCTTCTTTTACTTTTATATTTCCATTATAAAACATAATCTCATCCTTCATACTAATAGAAAAGTTTCCCGAACCAATTCCATAGGCATAATTTTGATACTGAAGTGGTATATCACGAAAACTGAAGTCAAAATAAAGATTGCGTACTCGAAACTTTGGTTCTAATTTCACAATCCCTCCCCCATTTGCCCAATTTCTGATACTATTGGGACGTAATGGACTGCCTGAATAGATCTGAGCTCTTATTTTTTCGAAGATGATTTGATTTCCTGTAAATTTAACTTTTGCATATCCAGAATCAAACTTTGCCGAAATAGCATTGATACCAAAACTTACATTAGTAATCTCACTGGAACCAGTAATTTTAAAATCTCTTAAATTGCCTTCAAATTCTAATTCTCCACTTATCAACCCATCCGGGCTTTCCATAAACGAATTCAAAAATGGAAATATCCATGGTTTTACATCTTTGAACTTTACATATAACTTTGATTGTTCAAGTGAAACAAAACCAGAGGCATCAAGTATTTGTTTATTATGATCGGATATACTCAATTGAGAAATATTTATTTTATTCTTTTGATATTCACCCTTAATTGCAAGTTTACCATTATTTAATCCACGATAGAATAAACTTTCGCCA
The DNA here is from genome assembly GCA_965649105.1 of Caldifarciminota bacterium. Lineage (GTDB taxonomy): Bacteria > Hydrothermota > Tepidihabitantia > SM23-42 > JAOAFX01 > JAOAFX01. The sequence goes on along the minus strand of CBFGJP010000017.1, from coordinate 28,575 downwards.
TTTACACTCAAAAAATTTCTCTCAAGATGTAAAGCCAATCTTCCCTTTATCTGTTCTTTCAGCCCCAAAAATTTACATAATTCATCAAGATCAATATCAAAAATAGCGAGTTTATTTTCAGTTAGTGAAAAAAGCAACTCTCCATTAGCAAGTTTTAAATGAACAGTCCCAAGTTTTCTATTAAAAATATCAAAAACAATCGGTTCAATATTTTGACCATATTTTTTATGGAAAGTAAAATAGAGTGAGTCAATAGTGCCTTTCCCATCAATATTCAATCTTCCTTTTAACAAAAGTGTATCACTGTTATGATTAGCGAACGACAAAAAGTCATCTTTATTAAGATAAAAATGAAATTTATCTACGCCGATATGCTTATAGCCTGTTGAATCAATATCAACCCTGATTGCATTGATCTTTTCCCTCCAGACAAAATTCTCAATTTCCAGAAGACAATCATTAAAATAGAATTCACCGGTATTAAAATTCTCAATTTTTAAGTCGGCATTAAAAATTGTTTTATCTATCTCACTCGATTTACCTTTAAGAAAAATTTTACCATATACAACACCATTAATCGGGTAAAAATTATTGAATTTTTTAAGATCCAGTGCATGGATTGTAATACCTATGTCATAGTCAGGATATAATTTTCCATTTGCCGAGATATTAATGTCCTTTTCATTGACAATGAGTGTATCGATAAATATCTGATTATTTTTATAGTGACCGGAGAAATATAGTGTATCTATGGCAAGCCCATTTTCTATAGAAGAGTTCACTATGCCAAAGAAATTTGCATCTTTATAACCAATTCTTCCACTTAAAAGAATTGCCCGTTTCGATTTTAGAAATTTTGCAATATCTATATCCCTGAAATTTGTTTCAATTGTATAATCATTTATGCTCGTCAATTTCACCTGTGCTGAAAAATTACCATTTAAAGCCTGACCGTCAAAAAAATTTAAGATAATTGTATCACCGAGTACATTTGATTCAAAACCTACTCTTTCAAGGTAAAAAATACCCGATGCCATACCCTGAATCCGAGGTAGTATTTTACCATTAATATAAAGGACTTCACCTCTTAAGTCGACAACTCCTTGATAACTGTTAAATTCTTTCAATTCTAATCTACCCGATTTAATTTTAAAAAAAAGATTCTTTTCCTGAGGAATGTAAAAACCACTGCCCTGTAGGCTTACGCCTTTTCCTTTGACCTGGATCGACCTTAAGTCAAATTTTTCCGGCGTTATGTTAAGCAATACATTAGCTGAATAGATTTGTGCTGGAATGTCGGGACTCCTCAAACTTAAATTCATTGTGGTGAGAAAAAGGCTCTTTCCTACGAAATCAATAAAAATTAACCCAGAAATATTTTCAACTTCATACTTTTTGCTGTTTTCATAAATTATTCTTCCATTTTTTATATTGATCCGGAGTGAAAGATTAAACTTTGGAACGCTGAACTTTCCTACATCGGCTTGCCCTTTTTTCTCTTTAAGATATATAACAGGTTCAAGAAGATGCAACTGGAAAATAGTCGGAAGGCGGAAATTCAATGGTAAAAGTCGATAATTTATCTGTGCTTTTTCTCCATATATGCTGTCTGTATTAGAGATTTTTATTGTGTAATTTTTAATTGTATAACCCCTAAACAGACTTCCTTCAATGCTCTCATAAACAATTTCATAACCAGTAGTTCTATTCAAGATATCCAAACCAACCGCCCCCCAGTTAATAAGATTGAGCGCAATTATTAACGCAATAATAACTATTAAAATTATGCTTGCCGTAACGATTAATTTTTTCATAAATTTAAAAGATATGATATATACCCAAGTAAAATTCCCTGCCCTTATCTTTTAGCGGCATACCAAAATCTGCACGGATTGGACCGATCGGTGTATAGTATCTTATCCCTGCCCCAGCAGTTATTTTGAAAAACTCATTCCTGAAGATTTGATCACGGTTATCAATATAACCCATATCAAAAAATACTACAAAACCCCAGTTTTTAAATATTGTCAAACGGTCTTCAATGTTAAAATTAACCAAAACCTCTCCATAGTGTTCATCCTGTAATGAATCTGGTCCAATTGATTTTTCTGGATAACCTCTAAGGCTGTACTGTCCGCCAAGATAATATTTTTCATCAGGGCTTACACCGTCTGTAGGGACGATAACCCCCAATTTCAATCTCTGGGCAAGAATATTTCTTTTACCCAATAAAAAATTTTTGTAATACCTCGCTTCCATTTCAAAACGAATATAGTGATTGGACCCACCCAGTAAACCGCCTGCATATTCCAAAACAGGAACGAAGTATATACCGAACACAGGATTAAAAAATTCATTGCGGTAATCACCCATCAATTGAAATTTTATACTATTCGTTGTTCCCGAAAATGTATCGGGCAATTCTTTCTTCATATCAATAGCGACATATTTATACTTATTTGCGATATTCGCCTGAATATGCTCGCTGAAAATTTTTGAAATTCTAAATTCCGAACCCCAGGATTTTCTGATAAAATCCTGCTTGTTTTCATACCAATAAAATGGAAGTATTGAAGGACTCAATTTCAAGCCCGAAAAATAAGGAATGGAATAAATAAGTTCTACTTTTGTCTCCCACTCTTTTTTGATATTGATTTTAAAAGAAGGCTGCATTCTAAAGCGATGCCCGATATTGAAAAGATTCATTTCCTCAAGACCAACTGATATGATAAAACTCAAAGGTATGGATATACCAATACCCCAATTGAGGATTCTGGATTTCAATTCTCTTAGATTGAATATAATCTCTAATGAGTCATCAGAAACTTTAATCATATCAATATCTACGGTGCTAAAAAATCCCAAACGATAAATGCGCAATTGACTATTATAAATCTTCTTTTTGCTGTAAATATCCCCCGGTTTTATTTCAATCTCATGATGGACTACCGATGGATTACAAAACCTGAGTCCTTTAATCGATACATTTTTTATGTAGTAAATTCTATCCTTCTCAACTTCGAAAATCAAAATTCCAGAATCAGGAATGACACGGGTACCAACATGGGCGAATGCATATCCAATGTCTTTGTAGTATGTTTCTATCTGATCCGTAGATTTTCTAATTTTTTCCTGCATATAAAATTCATTTTTTTCAATTTCCAAAAAACGATTTAGATCTTTTTCGCCATTTAAAATTCTGATTTCTTTTATCCGCGGTCTGTTGCCTTCATTAATTTTGAAGACAATCTCAATCGTTTCGTCTGATTCTTTTATTACTGGTTCAACCTTTGTATCAAAAAAACCACGATTGTTATAAAATCTTATTATTCTATTAACATCTTGTATTAAGTTAAAATCGCTGAATGGTTCTTTTTTGCGCGAAATAATTACTCTTGAAAGTTCCCTCGTTTTAACAAACTTGTTACCTTCAAAGTCAATCTTTGAGATGGGAAGACTTAAAAGAAAGTTTATTAAAAGTATCCAAGTCAAAGATTAAATGACAATTTTACCCTGTTTTATGATTAATTTTTTATCAAACCATACCCAGGGTTTTCTAATCACACCGTCAAGGTGTACCTTTGCATCGTTCTTTCCACCAAATCCTAAATTGTTACCAAATGCGAGATGAATTGTTCCTAAAACTTTTTCATCTTCAAGGACATTCCCGGTGATAATTGCCTTATAATTGGTTCCTATGCCCAATTCACAAAGAACTCTGCCTTTTTCACCAGCCTGGTCAAATATTTTCTCAAGGGTTTTATTTCCCTCAAGTTTCACAATTTTGCCTGATTTTAAAGTAAGGATGACGGGTTTCTTAAGAAGACCTATGGGGGCAAAAGAACCATCAATCACAACCTTTCCTTCAGATTTATGCTCTATTGGTGCACAATAAGATTCACCCGCCGGAAGATTGGAGAAACTACCACGACTTCTTATAATCCCGGTATCGGGGTGCCCATTTCGCAAAGTTATATCTAAATAAAGTTCATTATTTCCCGTCTTCACCAAAACTTCTCTTGTCTTTGTAAGTAATTCCTCCATTTTCTTGGTTAAACGGGCAATCCTATTATAATCAGCATTCAATGTACGCATCATAACATCAGTAGTGATGCCAGGCATTGTCGCACCTCTGACCCCCAATTTTGTTGCCCTGATCCGTGCCTGGGTATGAGTTAGAGAGAAACTTGTTGGTATAATAAAGACGTCACACTTTCTTAAGATTTCACCAATAAGTGAAGGTGGTTCTTTGCCGTGTCCACCTGTTGGTGCTATTTCTATTAAATAAGAATTTCTTTTGTCAGGAAGTTGCTCCCAGAGTATCTCACCAATTTTTTTACAGGGCTTATCAGTAACTATAACAACCCTCTCCCCCTGCTTAATATTCAAGCACTGATTCACGACTATCTTTGCCGAAGATCTTAATCTTTTAAAATCCATACTACCAGCGGAAATGGGCAAATGCCTTGTTTGCCTCTGCCATCTTATGGACCTCTTCTCTTTTCTTTATAGCATTTCCTTCGTTTCTACTGGCAGCAATAATCTCCTGTGCAAGTCTCTCTTCCATTCTGTGTTCACCCCTTCCCCGCGCAGATTGTATTATCCATTTTATCGCAAGACTTTCCTTACGATTCGGCCTGACTTCCATTGGAATCTGATAAGTTGCACCACCAACCCTTCTCGGTCTGACTTCCAGAATGGGTTTTACATTATTAAGTGCCCTTTCAAATACTGCAAGCCCGTCTTCTTTTGTTATCTTCTCAATACGTTCAATTGCACCATAAAAAATCTTCTGGGCAATACTCTTTTTCCCATCCCACATAAGGTTATTAATAAACTTACTAACAAGGACACTATTATATTTCGGGTCTGGTTGTATCTTCCTGATCGTTGCCCTTCTTCTTCTACCCATAGTACCCCCTTTATGACGAAGCTGCAGCCTTGGGTCGTTTCACACCATACAGTGACCGGCTCTTTTTTCTATCATCAACACCCGCCGCATCATATTTGCCGCGCACAACATGATACCGAACCCCAGGTAAATCCTTAACCCTGCCCCCGCGAACGAGTACGATAGAATGTTCCTGAAGATTATGCCCTTCACCCGGAATATAGGCAGTGACCTCATAACCATTTGTCATTCTTACTTTGCATACCTTGCGCAAAGCAGAATTAGGTTTTTTGGGGGTCGTTGTATAAACCCTTGTGCAGACACCCCTTCTTTGAGGGCAACCAGTCAATGCTGGAGCCCGACTTTTCTTTATAACTTTTTTTCTTCCAAATCTAATCAACTGATTTATTGTTGGCATTAGCCTCCTTTCTCATAGAATTAATATTATATTTAAAAAAAAAACCGTGTCAAGGGAGAACATAAGTTGAATATAATTATTCTAAGGGCTTTGGGCATATAAATCCTTCTTCTGTTATAAATGGAGCAGTTTCTGGAAAATCTTCTATTGATAAATTTTTTATCAATTTTGCTGCTCGGTGTAAAGAATCTATTGCCAGCACCCCACCTGGTTTCTGAATGGCTGAGATTATCTGCCCACTTAAAAATCTGCCTGTTGAATCAATTAAAATCTTAAGAATCGGCGCATAGCCCCTTACATCAGCTATATTAAAACCATAGGTAAAAAAGTTACCCATACTATAAGCAATCAAACGGTCTTTGTATATCTCAATTGCCCGCGGAATATGAGGACCGTGACCCCAGACAAAATCAGCACCACTATCAATGACTGCCCGGCTAAATTTAACAACATTACCCCTTGGCACATCAAGAAAATATTCCATAGTATCCTTAGTATGTAAATAGTTAATTCCTTCACCACCACCATGGAATGAAATGATTACAATATCATTCTCTCTTGATTTTTCTGCAACAATTCTTTGTGCCGTGGCTATATTCAATATTGAATTCCCCCACGATGCCTGGGAAAAACAAATGATACAAATTTTTTTATTATTAATCACAAACTCACCACAAATTTCGTCAGTTCCATATTTTATTCCAAATTGATTAAGACTATTAACTGTTGATAAAAAACCATCCGGTCCAAAATCATTTATATGATTATTTTTAAGATTCACAAAATCAAACCCAGCATCTGCAAGATATCGGGCATAATGGGGTGGGGTTCTAAATGCATATACTTTTCCATTCTCAATCATTTTTGTGCATTTACCAGAATCAGTAAGTGGTCCTTCAAGATTGCCCAGTGTTAGATCCGCATCTCTCAATATTCCAGCAACATTTGCGAAGATGCCTTCTCCATCATTGGGTGGTAACCTTTTTTCGGGATAGGTCGTGCCCATCATTATATCACCTACCGCGATTATGGTCAATGTATCACCAAAAACGGAAAACCAGAAGAAAAAGATAATAATATACCTCTTCATATTCTGATTTTATTCAAAAAATATATGGGGTCAAGATTAGTGTTACAAGAAGAAAATTTAGTCAATTTTCTCTTGACTTTTTGGCTTTTTTGTGGATACTATACCATAGTAAATTTAGATAATGTTGAACCAGTGAAATTTTTATGGAATAACGGCATCCCAAATAACATTAAAAGAAAGGAGGACAAAAATGCCAAAAAAGGGAGCAAAAAAGATTAAGACAACAGGCAAAGAAGCGGATCTGGCGGGTCCTGGTGTGAGCACCTACGAAGAGGTAGAGAAGATACTACCCAATGATTATAAACCTCTTCTGCCACCACTTGAAAGGATGAAGGCTTTATTTGCGGTAAAGGAATATATTGAAAAAAATCTATGCAAAGAACTGAACCTTACAATGGTTCAGGTACCGTTAATTGTTACAAAAGAAAGCGGCGTTAACGATTATCTTGATAGGGATGGCTCAAGAACACCTATTGAATTCAAATGTGGACTTGGTCTAAAAAAACCAATAGAAGCACAGATTGTTCAGGCGGCAACGAAATGGAAGAGAATGGCTCTTGCCCAATTTGGATGTAAACCCGGCGAAGGCATTTGCACAGATATGCGGGCTGTGCGCAAGGACTATTTTATGGACCACGACCACTCATGTTATGTTGACCAATGGGATTGGGAAAGGGTTATCACCCCAGAAGAGCGTAACCTAAAGTTTTTAAAAGAAATAGTTAAAAAAATATGGAAGGTTATATATGGCGCTGGAAAATTTGTCCAGGAAAACTGGCCAGAATTGAAAAATCCTAAATATCCACCCATACCTGAGGAACTCACCTTCCTCCATGCAGAAGACATTCTTGATATGTATCCTGATATGCCGAGAAAACAGCGTGAAACAGCTATTCTCCAAAAATATCCGGCAATATTTATCATTGGTATCGGCTGGACATTAAAAGATGGTTATCCCCACGAGATGAGGGCCGCCGATTATGATGACTGGGTAACCGAAACAGTATCCGAAGATGGCAGGCCAATGCATGGATTAAATGGTGATATTCTTGTATGGAATCCAGTAACAAGGAGACGTCACGAATTGAGTTCAATGGGTATCAGGGTTACAAAAGAAACCCTAAAAAAACAGCTTGAGATTACCGGACAGCTTGATTTTCTAAAACTGCCTTATCATCAGGCAATATTGAATGATAAAATTCCATTGAGTATCGGTGGTGGTATAGGTCAATCAAGGACATATATGTATCTTCTAAGGACTGCGCATCTCGGCGAAGTGAGTGTTACGGTCTGGCCCAAAGAACTCAAAGAAATCTGTGAGAAGAGAAATATTTATGTGCTCGAGTAGTAAGATATAAAAATTATGGAGCCCCTCCAAATATAGTGGAGGGGCGTTTTTCATTTATTTACGCTACCAGGGTAATTTTAAATCTGGTTTCTTGCCAAAATTTGGGATTCTGGGCCTGGTCTTCTTAATCAATTTAAGACACTCGCTAACTGCCGTAATCAATTGTGGGTCTTTGTTTTTTAAATAATCCTGGGGTGTAATCTCCACTTCAATATCAGGTTCTGTTCCATAATTTTCCACACCCCATCCCACATCAAAAAACCAGAATGAATACTCAGGCTGGGTCGTCAAACCGCCGTCTGAAAGACGATAATACGGAGAAATACCTATCACTCCTCCCCAGGTTCTTTTTCCAATCAGCGGACCGATCTTATACAATTTGAATCCATGGCTGAATATATCACCATCAGAACCTGCATATTCATTTGTTATTGCCACAATCGGACCAAGAACCGATTCTGACGGATATGGTTCAGGTGTTCCCCACCTTGTGATGTCATAACCAATCCTTTTTCTCCGCAATCTCTCAAGCAACAACTGTGAGATATGGCCTCCACGGTTGAATCTTACATCCACAATCAGCCCTGTATATTTTATTTCACTCAAAAAGTATCGGTGAAATTCTGCGTAACCCGATGGTCCCATATCAGGAATATGGACATAACCAATCTTATTTCTACTCAACCTGTGGACTAACGCTCGATTATGTTCAACCCATTCCCGATACCGCGCCGGTGCTTCATCAGAAAGCGTCTTTACCGCATAAGTCCTTTTATTCCCACCACCTGGATTTGCAATAGTTATTGTTATCTCGGTATTAGCATGATTAACAAGAAGTTCACCAGGCTGAATTTTATCATCCAATCTCACACCATTTATTTCAAGTAGAATGTCCCCTTCCTTTATATTTAAACCGGGTGCCATCAAAGGTGAACGGGCATCGGGTTCCCAGGGATCCCCTTTAATAATTTTCTTAATTCGGTAGGCATTTTTATTTTTGTCATATACAAGGTCGGCACCTAAGAATCCCTGCTTATATCTTGGCTCTTCACGATAATCACCACCCCATTCATAAGCGTGGGAAGTCCCCAGCTCACCCTGCATCTCCCATATCAAATCAGAAAATTCAGAGCGGGTGCCTATTCTATCAAGCAATGGCAGATATTTTTCATAGACCTTTTTCCAATCCACACCCGACATATCTTTTGTCCAGAAGTGGTCCCGCTGCAATCTCCAGGCATCCCGATACATCTGTCTCCATTCCATCCTAGGTTCAACAAGGAGTTTGACCCTTGAAAGGTCAAGCCATCCACTCTTTGGTCCTGCTGGCTGTCTTTCAAGTTTCTGTTCAATTTTTTCAACCGGTTTTATAATCCTCAGACGGTTCTTTGCCCGATATATCAATATTTCATTAGTATGCGCAATTTTAAAATTCGTTATCCCTGTTATAACAACCCCTTCCTTCTGTTCTTTAAAATCATAAAATCCCAGCGTGCCATTTGCCGGTATTTCATCTGAAAACCATTCTGCCTTTCCACCGGTGATAGGGAATGTCGTGAACAAAACTTTATCTTTTATGCCAATGATTTGTTTATATATTCCATTCGCAACAGGCAATGGAATCACCCTATCGGTAATACCGTCGATATCAATATTTATCTTTTTTGCCTCCTTTTTTCCCTTCTCTACCTTTGAGCCATCAAAACCAACATCAACCACTTGCGGTGCTGATTTTGTATATTTAAATGGATCAGGCAGGTCTTTTCTCAACAAAATCAAATAAGGCTTTATATGACAGGGAAAACCCAATTCAAATTGCATTGTATCATAGACCGGGTCAAAATGGCGGGCTGAGAGAAAATAGAGATACTTGCCATCAGGGTCAAAGCTTGGAGCAAAATCATAAAGAATACTCTTTGTAGCATAATAGGTCCTTTTATCAATGACATTTGCAATTTTAATACAGGAAGTCCTTTCAGAATCAGGATAACTATATGCCAGCCAGATACCATCCGAAGACCAGGTTATTCCGGTTATCCTCCGGTATTTGCTTCTGTCAATAATTATTCGCTTTTTTGATTTTAAATTCACAATAATCAATTCATTCCTATGGTTAGTCAGGGCAACAATAGGCGCTTTTGGTGAAGGTTCGAGTTCAATCGGCCTGCCAATATCTATTGGGGGCAAATTTACTAATCCCTTTCCGTCATTACAGTGAATCTGCAGTGAATCCTCACCTTTTTCATCAGTCACGACAATAAGTCTTTTACCATCATATAACCATCTACCAAGACGATACCTTGCATTAGGTTTTGCACCATTTTGTATCACAGGTCCTTCCCAGTTAGACATTGAAAAAACCTTACCCCTGCTTGTGATACAAACCATCGCACCTTCAGGATGAATGGAATAATCTTCAAGATATCTACCTGCATCCACGAACTTGCGCTGGGTCTGAACTCTTGGGCTTCTAAAATCTATTGCTACTTTTTCTACCTGGTTTCTTTCAATGTATAAAACAAATATATCCCCTCCTGAATGGTATACTATGTTTTTTCCATCAGTTTTGGCATTTCGCACATAGAAATCTCTATGGTGCGTATGTTTTTTTAAATCCTTACCCTGAATTGTGCAGGAATAGATATTTCCAATCCCTTCATGGTCTGATATGAAATAAATTCTATCACCAACCCACATCGGGTCAGCAAGATTTCCTTTTATGTCTATAAGTTTTCTAAACCTACCTTTTTCTTCAGGGTCAATCCAAATTTCACCAACAGTACCACCACGGTATCTTTTCCAGCGTGCTGGGTCAGCAGTGTTCCGGCCAATGACAACGCCCTTTTTTGGTCCATATGAGATTGTCCTGGCTGGTCCCACCGGAACCATCCTGGGGATATCCTTGTTTTTATCAACAGTATAAATGTAAGTTAATCCGGGATACCATTGACCGGCATCACTGACAAATATAATTCTATCCCCGGCCCTTGTCCAGCCCCGAACAATTGTATTTGCACCAAGAAAGGTAAGTCTTTTCGCAGTACCCCCTCTGATTGAAATACAATATACCTCGTTATTGCCTTCTTCCCTGCCTGTAAATGCGATATATTCACCATCAGGAGAAATACTACAATTTATAATTCTACCTAAATTGGATGTTAAACGATGTGCCAAACCACCTCTTGATGATACAATCCATAAATCATCTTCACAGACAAAAACAATTATATCATTATTTATACTTGGAAATCTATAATATCCCAGCATAGATACTCCTTTGATTAAATTATACCCACTTTTATCTGAGAATCAAGCGTTAATAAACCCAAGAATGATATTCAAGAAATTTTAATTAAACTGGGCATAATAGATTTCCTTCGCAAACAATAAGATTTTTATATTTTTTGCTGGGATGAATATTAATTAATTGTTAAATTCTCCGGAGATTATGGGGTGGGATATTTAACATCTCCCTGTATTTAGTCACGGTTCTACGCGAAATAATAATACCCATTCTCGCAAGTTTTTTAGCAATCTGGACATCGGAAAGCGGGAATTTTTTATCTTCGTTCTGAATTGCCTCTTTAATTTTATCAAATACATATGACTTGTCCGTACTACCCACCGGTGCCGAGAAAAAGAATTTCACTTTATGTATTCCTCTTGGTGATTCAAGGTATTTATTTGCAATTGCTCTTGAAACAGTTGAGGGATTGACACCTAATTGTTTTGCGAAATCCACTATTGTAATTGATTTCAGAAAACTATCACCTTTCAGAAAATATTCTTTTTGATAATCAAGGAGTGCCTTTGTAATTTTATGCAAAGTAATCCTTCTTTTTTCGATGGCACGAATCAGATTATATGCAGACCTCAATTTTTCTTTTATGAATTCAACATCACTGGTATTGTGATTTATCTTTTCTAAATATTCCTTTTTTATTCTTATCTTGGGGATATTCTCTTCATTAAGACGTACACCTAGTTCATTATCTCGCCAGAACACGATAAAATCAGGGTAAACATATGGGGAATCAATAGCGGAATACCTTAAACCAGGTTTAGGATCGAGTTTCATTATCACCTGTTTTGCTTGATTGAATCGTGCTTCATCAATGTTTAAAGTCTCAAGACATTCCTTCAGATTTCCGGTGCGTAAATTATTTAAACAATCTCTTACCAAAATTATTTCAACTGAATCCGGCGCATAACCAAGGTTTTTTAATTGGGCAAGCAATGGTTCGCGGACATCACGCCAAGCACAACCCACCGGGTCAAATGATTGAATTTCTTTTCGCACTTTCTCAATCTCATCCACGGTATATCCTTCGCTGGCAATCTCTTCTGGAGAAATCGTGAGATAACCATCGTCCTCAATATTGGATATAATCAATTCCGCGATCTCAAGTTCTCTACCATTGAATTTTCTTTCCGCCTGCTTTATAAGATGGTCGTATAATTTGTCATTCTGGGCTGGTGTATTTTCAAAAAGGTCTAATTGGTCTTCTTCAGCATAGTCAGGAGTATTAGAAAGGTCTTCATGGGCATAAAAATCAAGGAGGTCAAAATCTTCGTCTTTGCTTTTTTTACTTACATCATTTGGCTCAAGTTCTACTTCTTGTTCTTCCTCAACTTCTTCCAGTAAAGGATTCGTATCGAGTTCCTGTCTGACCAGGGCTTCAAGTTCAAGATTAGGCATCTCCAATAACCTTAAATAATAGGTTAGAGAATGCATTATGCTCGGACTTACGCCTAAGCCTTGGTAAATTGAACCTCTTTTTTCCATAAATAACCATATATATTATAATTTCGGAAGACAAAAAGTCAAGGTATAAAAAATCACCAACCTTGACTTGATAGTAGATTTGATTATACTTTGTTTAATGGCAAAAAAAGAAAAATCAAAGCAAAAAGTTGAAAAAGATAGTTTTTTAGAAAAACACTGGGATAGAATAATTATCATTCTTTTATTCTTGCTTCCATTCATATATTTTGCCCAATTTTTATCAACCGATAAGATGATTGCAGGCTCAGATTATCTCCTTGATGGTTATCCATTTGAGAAATACTCAATTGAAAATGGTGGATTTGTCTTCTGGTATCCAATGGTCTTTGGTGGATTTCCAGCACTCGGTGCACCGGTTGGTGGACAATTAGCACCCCTTGCCCAGTTGAAACATTTCTTTCCACCCCATATTGTACATTGCATAACATTTATAGTTTTATTCTTTATTGCGGGTCTTGGCATGTATATATATATAAAGGAGATTGGATTATCACAATACTCTGCCGCACTGGGTGGATTTGTCTATCAATGGATTGGCAATCTCGCTACAACCCCTGAGGCTGGACATACAGGAAGGGCCGCGAGTATCGCAATATTCGGATTGATTTTGTTTTTCCTGCACAGGGCTTTAATTACAAAAAAACTTAATTATTTCATCCTGCTCAGTATAGCAATCACCTTTGCCTTTTATCAGGGGCATTTCCAGCTCACATATTATAGTCTCATCGTGCTCATTGCTTATGTAATCCACTTTATCATCACGCATAGAAAAGAAATAACAAAAAAAGATTATGTGAAGATATTCGGTTATGGTGTTATATCAATTGTTATTATCTTTTTATTGATGGCAATGGTCTGGTTACCTGTCCTTGGGGGTATGAAGACAGTCGCAAGGGGTGTTGAACGGGGATATGAATATGCTGCAAGCTGGAACCTGCCGCCGGTAGAAATCTTTGATTTATTTGTGCCTAATTTTTCCGGTCAAATTGAAAATTACTGGGGCAAAAATCCGATGAAGCTCCATACCGAATTTTCTGGCATTTTGATAATAATCTTTGCCGCATTTGCGATATTTTTCTGTTGGAAAACAAAATATTTAAAATTCTATGTGATCACCGGATTGATTTCGCTATTTTATTCCTTTGGCGGAGCAACTTTTGTCCACAGATTTTTTTATGAACTCATCCCGGGTTTTAAATTAATGCGTGCACCCGGGCTTGCTTTTTATATCGTTGCATTCAGTATCATTATTATAGGTGCAATTGGATTTGAAGAAATACTTATCAAGAAGAAGATTGATAAAAAGAAATTTGCACTTGCCAGCATCATATTTCTTGGATGCTTGCTCATCATTTTGTTCATAATTGCACCGGCACTTGCGCATTCCGCAGCAGGACCAAAGATTGTGTATCTTAAAAGAAATCTTCCATCTTATTATAATGGAGCCCTGATAAGCACTGCCATTGCAATTTTAGCGTTCATCTTCATCTATTTATTATTAAATCAAAAACTCCGCATTTCAGCCGCCACTTTGTTCTTCTCCGCAATCACGCTACTTCATCAAATGCCGGTTATGGCACGATATTTACCTTCAGGACCGGCGCCTGAGATTTACTATAAGGCTGATGATGTAGTAAATTTTCTTAAGAACGACAAAACAATATATCGGGTATTTCCTTTCCAGTATGGCGCGCGTGGCGAACACGACCGGGATTCATATCTATTATATCACAATATCCAGAGTGCGGGTGGATATATTGCCAACCCAGTCCAGCGATATCAGGATTTGATTGGTGCCGGAATGAGTGTAATGTTCAATCCCCAAAATCTCATACAATATCCTAAACTCGTAGATATATTAAATCTCAAATATGTTATCGCTCCAAATCTTCCTGATGATATTTCTGTATATGACCAGAATTCACAGAGGATAATATTGATGATAAGAAGTTATCTTTCTCGATTTCGCCCTGTTTATAAAGGTTATCAGCATACTGTGTATCAGAATGATAGCGTTTTACCCCGTGCCTGTATTATTCCTGATTATATAATATTGCCCCAGGAGCAAATTATTGATTTTATGAAATCTCCATTATTTAATCCCCGAGAGGTTGTCATTCTTGAAGACAGTGTTACATATCCACATTCGGATAAAAAAATGACGATGGTTGAACCTTTGATACAAAAATACTCTCCCAATCAAATAATTATTGAAACCGATTCCCCTAACGCTGGATTTCTTCTGTTAACTGATAACTGGCATCCAGACTGGCGTGTTTATATTGATAAAAAAGAAGAAAAATTACTTCGTGCAAATTATACATTCCGGGCAGTCTATATCCCTGAAGGCAGGCATAATGTAGTATTTGAATATAAATCAAAGCCATTTTCTATTGGTCTGATAATAACAATCACAACTATCTTCGCATTATTAGGATTTTATATTCCATTCGGATTATGGCGCCTGGCAGTAAGATACCGAATAAAATCCCAAAATACACTTAAACCTTGACTTTATTAGAAAAATCATTATACTTCAGCAAACGAAAGGAGGTGATGGTTAAAAATTAAAAAGGTTTTTATGATTTTTAGTTAAAATGGGCATAACAAAAAGGAGGTAAAATGAGATATGCCTTAATCATAGCGATTATGTTGTCGCTATCTTCGGGACTGGTCTATGAATCTTTTAGATACCAGTCAACCGCCGGTCTCTTTGAAGACGATTATGACCTGCTCTTTGACCCGGCGCGGATCTGTGAAATACAAGGTTCCCGTTTATGGACGAGTCTGTCAAATTTCGTCAACGGCAATGAAAATCTTTTTTCCAATGGTAGTGTGCCTTATATCCTTGTTGGTGGCACAACGAACTTTGGGAAATTCTATCCCGGAATGGTCTATGACCACAGTGTAGACAAAACTGCACTTGCTACAGGGCTCACTGATCCAAATGGAAATCAAATTTATGGTGATGGTAAATTGACGACAATTGACTGGGACGATACCGATAATAACGGTATCTTTGACCGCAGGACGGTTGAGACCGAAACCCGCTCTGCTTATGAACAGATAAAAGATAACAATATGTTTATCGGGTTGGGTTATAAACTTGATAACCTCCGTCTCGGTCTTGGCTATCTCAGGGTGGATAACAAATATATTTTAACCGACCCCGATAATAATTTTACTTATGATTATACAATAGAAGACCTTACGACAAATTCATTGACCCTCATTAATCGCGCGAAATTTTCTGGTGATGAAAATTTCAACTACGGTGAAAATGATATCTTATTCAGTGTCTGGAAGGATATGGACAAACTCTCTATCGGACTCCTTGCTGGTTTTGGATTGCTTGGATATGGTTCTAATGCAAACATAACTGGTGATTCCGCAATCTATACCCAGCCCGCAGATACAAACACATTCTATACCCGAGCCAATATTCTCGACTCATCAAATCAGAAACAATCAGGAAATGTCATTACCTTAAATCTCCGTGCCTTTTATAACTATAACGCAAATGCCCAGGGAAGGTTTTATCTCGGCTTCTTCACCCAGTCATTAAAGTTTGGCGATGATGCGATGGACTATTACTACAAGACAAGGGAAAATATTATGGCGACATTTACCTGGGATACAACCAACACAATAACCTATTATGATGGCTCTTCAAATATAAAGGGAATCCAGTTGGGAACAAAACAATTATTCAAGGTCTCTGATAGATTGAAATTAGGTTTCGGTGTAATGCTTGAGACCTCATCCCTTTTTGATTCCACACTCGCAAAGGATACTACTGTATCAAAGAGAGTATTTGATGATAATGATGGGATAATATTTGACCCTGATGATTATGTCCAGACTATCTGGTCAAGTGAAACCTGGATGACAAAGATTACTGGCAAGTCAATAGGTATTGCCATTCCAGTCGGTGTTGAGTTCAATCTCTTTCCGCAACTTGCTATGAGGCTCGGTGCCCGGCACACCTATACGATTGATGACTATACCACAGTCACTGAACTCGTCCAGTATGAGCCACAGAGAACGAGGACGGTTGATGGCACAGGTGCTGTTACTGAAGACATGATCGATCCTAATCCAGCACCAATTGGCTCTGATGAAACGCAAAAGATAAATACACCACAAACAGATTATTTCTATGGGGTTGGCTGGCAGGTAACCAATAATTTACAGATTGACATTATGGGCTTTAACAAGTTAACTGACCTTACAAACTGGAGAATTTCTGCAACATTAAAATTTTAGGAGGATAAAATGAGAAAGATATTCATCACCGGTTTGATTTTATTAACAATGATCGCCTGTCAAAAGGTAGAGAACATCCTTTCACCAGACCCGGATATACCCCAGGGCACTGGTGCAGGGAATCTACCAACAGTGACAAGCATTGACCCTCACAACTATAATGAGATGACCGACCAGGATGGAAGTAAACCAGGTATCCAGGGATTGATAACTGTCCATTTTTCAGATTATATGGACCCTGCAAGTGTAACAAAAAAAGATAATATTGTAATACTTGATGTGAGGACTAATACCACAATTTCTAACAATTTAATTTCTGCCGAATACTACCCTGAAATCAAAACTCTCTATATCTCAATCTCTGATGTCCCTGATTCTGGCTCATTTTTGCTCCGGCTTGTCTCTGGTTCTGAAGGTATGAAAAATCTCTATGGTTCACCTCTTGATGGAGATGAAGATAACATTGCTGATGGCACTCCGTATGACGATTACCATTCAACATTCTGGACTGCTCCACTCTCTGATACACTGGTGGCAACATTCCAGCCCGTGATTTCAAGTTTTTCACCAGATACGGTTGCCATCAACAATACTACACCCCAGATTCAGATCGGCTTCCCTGCTGTATCACCGATGGACACGAATACGCTAAACGCAAGTAATATAAAACTTACCCAGGAAGGTGGTGGCGCAGTTTCTTTGAATATAATATCACGCGACCCATATGGCATTATTCTCCAG